>JBKJNL010000200.1:0-2789 GCA_046593615.1 Myxococcota bacterium
CGTCGGCAACGACCCCGGCGATCGCGTCGCCGTCGTTGCCGCGGGCGACGACGGTGCGGGCGACGACGCCAGCGACGATGACGGCGACGGCGACGACGGCGGCCACCAGCAGCAGGGGCTTGCGGTTGGCGACCGCGCCGATGGCCACGGTGGGTGGCGCGGCGAGATCGTTGGCGCTGGCACTGGCGTCACGCGCCGCGGGTCCGCGCGGGCGCACCACCAGCATCGTGGCCTCGCGCGACGACGGCACCGACGGCGTCTCGGCGCTGACGTCGACGCGGTTCGAGCCGCTGATCGGCGGCGGCATCGGCCCGCTGCTCACGCGCGATGATGTTTCGAACGGCGAACCGACCAGCGAGACCGGCCGGAAGGCGTCACCGGTCTCGAGCGCCGGCGGCAGCTCCTGCGGCTCGAGGCCTTCGATGACGAAGCCGATCTCGGTCTTCTCGTGCGAAGCGAGCCCCTCGATGGCGGTCGTCGGGTTCTCGCTTGAGCCGACGGAGCGGACCCTGAAGGTGCGCGTGCGCTCTTTTTGCGGCACGCCGGGGATCGCCATCTCGACCGTCTGCGTCGTCATCGAAACCGCCGGTGCCGGTGCCGGCAGCGACGTCAGCGGCTGCAATTCCGGCGGCGCGGACGCGGGTGGCGCAGGCTGGCGGTCGGCGAGGGCTTTGATCTCCGGGCTCGACGTCGCCGGCAGCGTGTCGCCGACGAGCCCGAGCAGCTCCTGCAACGCAGTGCGCACCTCGCGCGAGCCGGCGAGCACGCCGCGCTGCAGCTCGACCTGTTGGAGAGCCGCGCGCATGTCGCCGCAGCTCTGGTAGCGGTCGTCGCGGCGGGCCGACGTCGCTTTTTCGATGACCGCTGCGAGCCCCGGCTCGATCGACGTCAGGCCCGGCGGTCGAAAGCCGCCGCGCCCCGAGGCCCGCCAGACGTCGTCAAACGGCAGGGCGCCGTAATAGCGGGCGTTCGACAACAGCTCATAGAGCAGGACGCCGGCGGCGAATTGATCGGCGCGTCCGTCGAGACCGGGGTCGCCGCGGGCCTGCTCGGGCGCCATGTAGGCGATCTTGCCCATGACGATGCGCGGGGCGGTCTGCTCGAGCTTCTGGCTGCTCTCGGCGAGGCCGAAGTCGATGAGCTTCACCTCGCCCTCGGCGGAGAGCATCACGTTCTGCGGCGAGACATCGCGGTGCACCACGCGCAACGGCGCGCCGCTGATCGGGTGCGTCATGCGGTGGGCGGCGTCGAGGGCCTCGAGGACCTCTTTGATGGCAAAGATGGCGACGTCGACGGGGAGCGGGTGCGTGTGTTGCTCGGAGAGCTTCTGCACGTCGCGCAGCTCGCGGCCGTTGATGTGCTCCATCGCCAGGTAGTACTGGCCCTCGAAGCAGCCGGCGTCGAAGACGTGGCAGATGTTGCGGTGCGTGAGCAGGACGATGAGGCGGGCTTCGTCGACGAAGCGGCGCTGGTACTCGGGATCGTTCGTGGCCCGCAGCGTCTTGACGACGCACAGCTTGTCGACGCCGGCGAGGCCCCGGGCCTTGATCTTCGCGAGATAGACCTGCCCCATGCCGCCGCGCCCGAGCGAGCGCAGCAACAGGTAATCGCCGAATTCGCGCGGCAGATCGCTGGGTTCGGGCGGATCGTTCATCAGCGGGCAGCTCGGGTCGGGACCGTGTCGGCGGTGGCGCGCAGGCTACTTCGGCGGGGGCCGGAGCACAGGACGGAAGCGGCTGGACGATAGCCCGATCCTGCGGTCAACTCCGCCCGTTCGCCTGTCCCAAGGAACCGTCCGTCGACGCCCCATGAAAAACGTCATCGCCACCCGCGCCGTCACCCTCCTCAGCGGCGCCATTGTCGTCGTCACCGCCACCGTGGCCGGCTCGGCTCAGGCCGAACCGGCGGCCGGCCCCCGGATCCTCGTCGTCACCCCCTCGATCCCAGCTGGCCCCGGTGATGCCGCCGCCGAGATCGAAGCGGGTCTGCGCGACGGCGCCGCCGCCATCCCCGGCGCGGTGGTGGCCGACGCCGCCAGCGCCGCCGTCCTCGTCGACGACGCCAAGAGCACAGGCCTCGAGTGCGCCGTCGCCGACGGCGCCTGCTGGCTGCGCGTGGCGGTGCTCGGGGGGCTCGACCACGTCGTCTTCGTCAGCGGCACCAACGTCACCTGGCTCTCAGCGGCCGGATCGCGCACCGCGCTGGTGCTCCAACCCACGCGCAGCACGTCGTGGGCGGCCGCGGTGCGCCGCACGGCGGGGCTCGAGTCGGCCCTGAGCGTGACGGTGACGCCGCCGGACGCCAACGTCACCGTCGACGGCATCGTCGTGGTCGGCGGCGTCGTCGAGGGCCTCGCCGCCGGCCCCCACGCGGTGGCCGCAGCGGCGCCGGCGTTCATGTCGGCGACGACGACGGTGACGCTGACGGCCGGCGAGATGGGCCGCGCCAACATGACGCTCGCGGCCGAGGTCGTGCCCGTCCCGCCACCCGGACCCAGCGGGTTGTCGACGGCGCTGCGCTACGGCGGCGGCGGCGCGGCGGTACTCGGCGTGGGCGTCGGAACCACGGCGTTCATCGTTGGTCAGGCCAGCTGCTACGACGGCAAAAGCTTCCAGTGCACGACGACCAACGACGGGCTGGCCGACACGCTGACCCTCGCCGGCATCGGCGTCATCGTCGGCGTGGGCGGCGTCGGCGCTGCGGCCCTCGCCAGCTCGTTCTTCATCGCTGACCAGTAGCCGGCTCGACCGTCAGGGCCGCAGGCTGGCCGCCATGCCCCCGGCGACGCC
>JBKJNL010000449.1:0-3355 GCA_046593615.1 Myxococcota bacterium
GTCGCCGATGCCGTTGTCGTCGCGGTCGGCCTGGTCGGCGTTGTCGACGTCGGCGCAGTTGTCGGAGCCGCTGCACACCAGGCTGACCAGCGCGCCGTCGCACACCGGCAGGGGCGCGGCGCTGCCGCACGGGTCGCAGATGCCGTCGTCATCGTCGTCGGCGTCGCAGGCGTCGCCGCGGCCGTCGGCGTCGGTGTCGAGGTCGGTGGCGCACTGGCCGTTGTCGCCGCACCGGCCGCCGCCGGCCTGAGCACAGGCCGCGGTCTGCACGGCTTCGGTGGCGGTCGCGTCGCAGGCCACCGGACCCGAGGCCACGAGGCGGCACAGGTCGCAGGCGTCGCCCACGCCGTCGCCGTCGACGTCTTCTTGCTCGGCGTTGGCGGCGCCGACGCAGTTGTCGCAGGCGTCGCCGATGGTGTCGCCGTCGACGTCGGCCTGGGCCGCGGCGCCCGCGGCGACCGGGTTGCTCTGCGCGGCGCAGTTGTCGCCGTCGTCGGCGACGCCATCGCCGTCGTCGTCGTCTTCGCAGTCGTCGGGCAGGCCGTCGCCGTCGCTGTCGGCGGGCAACAAACAGTGGCCGCCTTCGAGGCACAGGCCGCCAGCGCCCAGGCAGTCGGTGTCGGCGGCGCATTCGGCGGCGGGGGACGCGACGCCGACGCAGGCGGCGACCTCGCAGGTGTCGCCGATGCCGTCGTCGTCGGCGTCGACATCACCGCCGGCGGGGGGCGCGCGGTCGGGGCACAGGTCGCAGGCGTCGCCGATGGTGTCGCCGTCGCTGTCGTCTTGCAGCGGGTTGTCGTCGATCGGGCAGTTGTCGTCGACGTTCAACAGCAGGTCGCCGTCGACGTCGTCGTCGCAGTCGTCGCCCTCGCCGTCTTCGTCGGCGTCGGCCTGGCCGTCGTTGGCCAGCGCGGCGCAGTTGTCGCAGCCGTCGCCGAGGCCGTCGTCGTCACCATCGGCCTGGTCGACGTTGCCGACCAGCGCGCAGTTGTCGCTGTCGTCGAGCACGCCGTCCTGGTCGTCGTCGGAGTCGCAGGCGTCGCCCTCGCCATCGTTGTCGAGGTCGGATTGGTCGGCGTTTGCAATGTTGATGCAGTTGTCGAGGGGCTGGGGCTCGCCCGCGATCGCCAGCGAGCCTTCGGGCGTGGACTGCGGCAGGCACACCGGGTTGACGTCGCCGCAGCTGATGAACGTGTCGTCGAACTCGTCGTCGTCGGTGTCGATGGCGCAGTCTTCTTGCGGGTACATGCCAAAGAACGGGCAGGCCAGCTCGGCCACCCGGTTGCAGGCGTCGCCGCGGCCCTGGCCGTCGGTGTTCTGCTGGTCCGCATCAAAGACGTCGGGGCAGACGTCGCACAGGTCGCCGACGCCGTCTTCGTCTTCGTCGTCCTGGTCGGTGTTGGCCTTGGTCGGGCAGTTGTCGTCGGCGACGCCGTCGCCGTCGCGGTCTTCGTCAAAGACGCCGTCGAAGTCCTGGTCGAGGTTCTTGCTGTCGATGGTGATGTCGATGCCGGCCGCGACCTCGCCGTCTTCGGGCGAGTCGACCGCCGTCAGGGTGCTGGCGATGAAGTCGGCCGGCGTCGGCGCGCCCAGGGCGAAGTTGGCCGGGAAGCTCGACGAGCTGCCGTCGTTGTCGGCGTAGGCGAACAGCGTGATGGGGTCGCCCTTTTTGATGACGTCGAGGCTGGCGTCGTTGCCCTCAAAGGCGATGAGGTGCAGGCCGGCGAACTCGCCGATCCAGTTGCCGTCGGCATCGAGTCGGATGTTCTTGTCGACCGAGACCGCGCCGACCGGGTGGCGTGGCGCGCGCACCGGATCGAGCAGCTCGGCGGGGTGCGCGCCCGAGCCGTCGGCGCGAAAGGCGACGACATAGACGCGGCCGACGACGGTGCCGGAGATGACGTTGAGGGTGACCTTGTATTTGACCGGGTCGGGCGACGTGTAGCGCAGATTCAGCAGGAAGGTCTGGCCGCCCTTGACGACGGACGACGCCGCCGTGCTCGGGCCCGCGGTGGGCACGAACGGGATGAGGACATTGCTGTTGTCGTCGAGGATGGCCTCGCCCTGGGCAACGGTGATGAAGGTCGTGCCTGAGCCCTCGGTGTATTCGAAGGTCAACGCCAGCGAGACGTTCTCGTCGCCGTCGACCTGAAAGAGGATGCGATCGCGCAGGTCGACGGCGTCGAGCGAGCCGGTGACGATCAAGGGCTCGACGTCGGGGACGACCAGGCCGGCGTTGAAGTTCTCGGGGTCGACCGTGTTCGGCTCGGCCTCGGCGACGGTGCGCCCGCTGGCCCCGGCGGGCGGCGGCAACAGCGGCTTGAGCGCGGCGTTGATTTTTACCGTGCCGGCGAGCTCGGGGCCGGGGACCTTCAAATCTGGCGCCGGGCAGGCCGCCAGCACGAGCAACGTCAGCGCAGACATCGGGGACAAGAGGCGAGCAGCAATCATGGGGTCACCCGTCGCAGACCAGGCTGCGCGTGTTCGGCGTCAGGAGCTGACGCGAAGACCCGCCCCGGACCCGAACGGCCCTGAAGCAGGAGACCGGGCGTGGGCCCGGACGTCCGCGGAGTTATTCCCTCGGTGATGCGTGTCAACGCAGACGCTGCCTGCAGCGCTGCCGGGAGCGCCGCCGGGTGCCGGGTGCGCGCGCTTCGGCCTACTTCTTCAGCGTGCGGACATAGGCGATGACCGCCGCCAGCTTGTCGCGGTCGAGGTCGTTCATGAACGACGGCATCGCGCCTTTGCCGAGGGCGATGCCCCGGGCCATCTGGGCGTCGGTCAGGCTGTCCTGGAACTTCGCGTCGGAGAACGCCGGCACCGCGACGCCGCCGGGCAAGCCGCCGCCTTCGCCGAGGGCGCCGTGGCAGCGGCTGCACAGGGCCAGGTAGACGCCTTTGCCGAGCACGACGTCGCCGCCGGAGAAGCTCTTGAGCGCGCCGGGCATGGCCGCCCCCGTCGACGACGCCCCCGTCGACGACGCCCCCGTCGACGACGCCTCGCCGCCCGCGTTCGCGTTGACGGCGCCGCCCTCAACGGCCGCGGGCGCGTTCAAGCCGGTGCCCAGCAGCGACGACGGCTGCTCTTTCGGGGTGTTGAAGCCCTCACCCCACGTCGGGAATTCACCAATGGGCTCGGCGGGGGCCAGCGGCGTCGCCACCTCGCAGCCCGCGCCCAGGGCCACGCTCAAGGCCACGCTCACGGTCAGGGGAACGAGCGCGACGACGACGGAGAAGCGGAACGGGCGCATGGTGTCTTTCTGCGGCGTCCGGACCCCGGGGTCAACGCCTGCGGGCCACGACAAAAAGCCGCGCCCGCCCAACGCCGGCGAACACGCGCCGCCGTGAGGATGATT
>JBKJNL010000459.1:0-2822 GCA_046593615.1 Myxococcota bacterium
CGACGGCCCGCGATCGCGGGCCGTCGTCGTTGCCGGGCTTGATCGACGGCGTGATCGACGCCGTGATCGGCGGCGCGCGCGTCGGGCACGGTACGGCCCCTGCACAGCTCCTGGTTCCACCGGGAGCTGCACCATGGTCCTCACCCACGACTCCTCCGACACAGCGCGCCTGATCGCTCTCAAGCTCCACTGGATCGCCGCGCTGCTGCTGGCCCTCGAGATCGGCACGTCGGCCTGCAAGTCGACGCCGACCCCGACGCCAGCGCCACCGGTGCAGCTGCCCGGCGACAACGACAACGACGGACCGTCGCCGCGCACGTCGACGACCCACGGCTCGTTGCCCGGCGCGCCTGCGGCCTGCGGGATGGGCCGTTGAACAACGCCTCGACCGTCGCCCGCAGCCTCCCGCTGCGCGTCGCCGGCCTCGCCGCCGTGGCCGCCTGCGTCGCTGCCAACGCCGTCGCCGGCGACGACGTCGGCGCCACCAGCGCTCGCTTTCAGACCCTGCTGACGCCCGCCCCGTTCGCGTTTGCCATCTGGGGTGCGATCTACGCCGCGTTCCTGGCCTTTCTCGCCGCGGGTCTGCTGCCGCGCCACCACCGCGACGCAGCCTTTGACGGCCTCGTCGGACCGGTCGTCGCCGCCCACGTGCTCGGCGTCTTGTGGATCGTGCTCTTCGTCCGCGAGCACCTGCTGGCCAGCCTGGCGGTCATCGCGGCGATGCTGGCGCTGTCGGTGTGGATGCTCGGCCGCGTGCGCCAGGGCGTGCAGTCACAAGCCCTGCCGTGGTGGAGCGCCCTGCCCTTCTCGCTCCTCACGGGCTGGCTGCTCGTGGCCTCGCTCGTCGACCTGACGGTGGTCTTGCAGTCGGTCGGCTTCTCCGGCGGCGCATTCGGCGCGACGCGCTTCACGCTGTTGCTCTTGTGCAGCGCGGCCGCAGCGGGCGTCGGCCTCGCGCTCAGCCACCGCGACGCCGTGGTGCCAGCGGTGGTGGCCTGGGCGGCCTTTGCCATCGAGGTGCAAAACGATGGCAGCGACGAAGCCGTCGCCCGCACTGCGTTTGCTGTGGCCTTGCTGATGGCGGCGGCGTCGTTGGTGCTCGGCCTGGCGGTGGGCAACGGCACCCGCCAGGCGACGCAGGGTGCTCCGGGTGCCCCGCTCCAGGGCCGCTCGGGCGCAGGGTCCGGCCCCATCATCGTCCGCCGCTAGCAAGCACCAGCGAGCCGTCAGCGGGGTCGCTCCCAAGTCACGAGCTCTCTGGGCTCAGATGGCGCAGTCGATCCAGGCCACGAACGCCGAGCGGTTGATCTCTTTGGCGTCACAGCCGGTGGCCGGCAGACCCGCGCGGCTGCGCTGCCAGGTGCAGAACTCGGTGTCGAGCTGGGCGAAGTCTTCGCCGAGCCACAGCAGGCCGACCTTGGAGATGTCTTCGTCGCCGGGGAACTTCTGCTGCAGGTGCGTCATCACCGACTGCGCCCGCTGCTGCGACAGCGACGTGTTGTATTCGGGATCGCCATCGGTCGAGGCCCGGGCGACGACGAAGAAGAAGGAGGCGCCGCCCTTTTCGGTCCAGACCTTTTCGACCTCTTGCTGGCCGGGGTCGTCGAGGCCTGTCTGCTCGGAGTCGAATTGGATGATGTGCGCGCGCTTGTTCAGCGGCTTGAAGAGCGCGTTGAAGTCGGTGCCGCTCATGGTGGCCACGCTCTTGGCGCTGGCCGGGGTGCAGCCGCGGCCGCCTTCGACGAGGCCGCACGACGTCGCCACGCGGCGCACAATGGCCTTGAGCTGGGGCGTGCAGTAGCCCTCGTCGGCGGCCGAGGCGATGGGCACGCCTTCGGCAGCCGAGCCGATCTCGGCCATGCGGCCGGCGGCGGAGCGTTCGCCGACGACGACGGCAATGGCCGGCACCAGCAGGAGTCCGAGGAAGAGCGCGAGGTTGAGAGGGGTGTTGGTCATGGTGGGCTCTTCGACTCTCAACGACGACGGCGGGGCGATGAGGCCCCGCTGTCGTCGAGCAGCTGGGTGACGGTGTATTCGAGGCCGAGATCGGTGTCCTCGTCGCACACCCGCTTGTCGCCGATGAACAGCTGCGGCGTGAGCACCGGCAGGGCGTTGCTCACCGCCCAACGCAGCGACTTGTTGAGCTTGTTCTTGATCTTCGAGCTGCCGAGGCAGCCCTTCACCTTTGGGAAGGTCTTTTCGAGCTCGGCGCGCACGGGGGCGTCGGTCTCTTTGGCAGCCGTGCGCAGGCGCTCCTGGTTCTGGAAGGCCCAGTCGAGGACGGCGAGGGCTTCGTCGGCGGAGCCTTCTTTGGCGCAGAGCATCGCTTCGCTGACGGCGCAGGCGCCGGGGTGCAGCGATTCTTTGACCATCCAGTTGCACTGCGAATCGAGGGGGAAGAGCACCGCGCTCAGGGCCACCTTTTCGTCGAGGTGCGACGCCGACAGGCGCTCGTCGAAGCCCTTGCAGGCCGGGCACAGCGGGTCGACGACGGCGATGGCGGTGGTGCCGCTGCTGCCCCTGCTCGACACCAGCGGGGACATGGGGATGAACACGCCGGCCGGGTCTTCCTTGTTCACGAGGGTGCCGCAGCCCTCCATCGACTTCGGCGCCTGCGGCGCGAACAGCACGTAGAACAAGACCATGACGCCGACGTAGACGACGCCTTCGCCGAACCAGCGGGCGTAGAGGCCGAGGGGCGCCGGCTCAGACGTCGGTGCCGCTTTCATGTGGGCCAGGATCGCCATGGCGAAGCCGAAGCCCGAGGCGGCGTAGACGCCGATGCACAGCTTGCAGACGGCGCCGATCTGGCTGACCGCGAT
>JBKJNL010000502.1:0-8956 GCA_046593615.1 Myxococcota bacterium
ATGCCGTCGCCGACGTCGCCGACGTCGCCGGCGTCGCCGCAGGCGTTGCAGGGCGTGGTTCCTTCGCAGCCGCCGTCGAGCGATCGCGAAGCCTTTGAGGCCCTCGAGCGAAAGTTCTGGGCGCTGATGCGCGTGCTGCACAACCGCGGGCAGATCACGCGCGAAGAATTCGTCGCCGAGCTGGGCGAAGAAATCTGAGCCGCGCGCCCGTCCAGACACCCGCTCTGACACCGCGCACGCGGCTCAGGCCATGGCGTCGACGGCGGCTTCGTCGAGGTCGTCGAACAGGGTCACCGGGTCGCGCATGATCTGCACGCTGCGCAGGTGCGGCTCGGACAGGTCGGCGATGGTGCCGCGGGCGGCGGAGCCGGCGCCGGTGTCGATGACCTCGACGACCGGCCGCGATCCCATCTCGTCGGAATTCTTCACCACGCGCGCGGTCTCGCCGCTGGCGATCTGGATGACGTCGTCGGCCTGGTACATGCCGCACATCAGGCAGAAGCGCTGCAACAGCCAGGGGTTCAAGCGCGCGCGCATCTTCAGCATGAAGCGCAGGGCCACGCGCAGCGAGGGGCGGTCGTCGAAGGGCCGCAAGCTGCGGATGGTGTCAAAGACGTCGGCGATGGCCACCAGCTGGCTGGCGAGGTGCGGGTCGTCGGTCCACGGCAGGTGGTGCTCGGCGGCGACGATGGCCTCGAGACCGGCGCCGCCCTGGGTGCGCAGCAAGATGCGCGCGCCTTCCATGGTGTGGCCGTCGACCAGCTGGCGTTCCCCCGCGGTCAGCGGCGTGCGCTTGGTGAGGATCGACTCGGGGATCGTCGTCTTGCCCATGTCGTGCACGAGGGCCGCGGTGCCGATGCTGCGCACCAGGCCTTCGTCGAGGCCGAGGCTGGCGGCCTGGGCACCCGCGAGCAGGCTGACGTTCATCGAGTGGACCCAGGCAAAGTCCTGGCGGCCGCGCAGGGCCAACATCGTCGTCACCGGCACCTCGGAGCGCAGCACGAGGTCGATCATGCTGCCGGCCAGCTCGGACATCGCGCCGAGCTCGACGGCGCCGTCGGCGTTGGCCCGCTTCATCTCTTTGCCGAGCACATCGCGGCCGCCGGCGTAGACCTCGCGCATCGAGCGGGCCACGGGCTTCTCGACAACCTCGAGGTGCTTGGCGAGCACGTGCTCGGCGCCGCGCACCCGCAGCCACTGCTCGACGTCGACCGCCGTGAGCTCGGCGACGTCGACGACCAACAGCGACATCATGGTCTCGAGCTCCGAGAGCCGCAGCCCGCGCGTCACCGTCAAGATCTCGAGCCCGCGCTGCTTCATGCTGTCGACGAGGCGGTCGACGTTTTCGGGGAAGGTCAACAGCGGCACGCCGGCCACCGACAACCCCTGCGTGATCAAAGCCAGCGAGACGTGCTCGATGCCCTGCTGTTGCAGGCACGAGCTCAGCTCGACGAAGAGCGTCTCGAGGGATCTCTGCAAGGCCGGGTTCGTCGTCGCGTAGAGGCGGCGCGACATGAGCGCCGAGGCGAAGCGCACGGCCAGCAGCTTGGCCACCTCGACGCCGATGATGGCCTTCATGACGCGGCTCCGCAGGCCAGGCGCACCGACTTCGACTTCGCTTTGCGGCCGGCCTCGATGACAGCGCGCGCTTCGCGGGTGCCGTTGATGGTCAGGGCGCGGCCGATGAACGGGCGCAGTCGCTCGAGCTCGCCGCCGCCGATCAACTGGGTGCGGTGCAACAGCTCTTCGAGGGGCGGCACGGCGATCGGCAGCTTGCTGACGCCGAGGGCTTCGATGGCGGTGCGCTGCAGCTTGAAGAGCGCGAGGGCGTCTTCCTTTTGCGCGGCCAGCAGCTGGACGCTCTCGCTCTCGCCGTCGGCGCCGGCGGCGCGGCGCAGAAAACCCACGATGGCGTCGTCGGCGCACAGCGCGAGCGCGCGCAGCACGGCTTCTTTGATGTCGGCGCCCGGCGCCCGCAGCGCCAGCTGGGCGACGTTCAGCGCCGCGGCGCCCGAGTCGCGGCCGGCACGCAAGACGATCGCCTGGGCCGCGGTGGGCGGCAGCTCGGCGACGCGCCGCTCGATCTGGCGCAAGACGACCGGGTCGAGGCCGTGCAGGGTCTCGACGAGGCGCCGGCGAAACGACTCGCTCTGGTGCACGCTGGCGACGATGCGCAGCAGGTCGATGAGCAGCGCCGCGAGGTCGGGACCCTTTCTGGCCTTGAGCTCGGTCAGCAAAGCGACGCACCAGTCGGCGCCCGATGGCGAGCGCGCGATCTCGGCCAGGTGAACAGCGGCCGGGCTCTGGCGGCCGTCGCGGATCGCCCGCCACCACAGAGCCGAGATGACGGCGCCGCCGGTGCCGGCCATGGTCGGATCGGTGGGCGGCATCGCCAGGATGGCCCGCACCGTCGTCAACGTCGCCGGCACCACGACCCGCTCTTCTTCGAGCAGCGTGCACACCAGGCGCGCGCTGCGGGCCAGGCGGTCTTCTTCGCGCAGGCTGGCAAAGGTCCGCAGGATCACGTCGGGCTGCGGGCCGCGTTGGCGCAAACGGGCGACGTCGACGAGGGCCGGGCGCGTCTCCCTGATCGGCAGGTCGAGGGCGCCAAAGGCCGTCTTCTGCGAGCTCTCGTTCAGCTCCTCGAGAAACAGCCCTTCGAGCGGACGGCCCGAGGCCCGCGTCGCGTCGTTGAGCTCGCCGAGAAACTTCTGGCGGTCGCGCTCGATGGGCCGCATGCGCTCCAGCAATCCGCCGACGGCGTTGGCCAGCTTGCTGTCACGCTCGCCGCCCATCACCACCTGCACGATGGCCGAGAGCAGCACCGGGTTCGGCACCGCGCGGCCGACGGCTTCGGCGCCTTTGTCTCCGCCGGAGGCGATCTTTTTCAGCAGCTTGAAGCGGGCGTCGGGCGAGAGGCGCACCAGGGCCGACGACAACACCTGCGCGGCTTCGGCGAGGGCCTCGGGCGAGCTCGCCTTGTCGGTCGCGCACTTGTTGAACGCGTCGGCGCCGATGTCGGCCAGCTCGTCGGCGTTCAAGCCGTGCAGCGGGTTCTTCGACGACCGCGGCGTCTTTGATGGCTCGGCGGCGACGCCGGGGGCTGCGCCGTCGATGAGCTCGTCGAGCACCGAGCCGAGCGACGACGGCGTCGACACCCGCTCGAGGGTGACGGCGATGGCCGCGCCGCGGCGGTTCTCTCTGGCTTTGAGCGCCAGGACTTCTGTGAGGGCCCGGGCGATGAGCGGGTCGAGACCGTTGCGATCGAGCGGCGCCCCGTTCAGCAGCTCTTCGAGGTCCATCTCAAAGACGTCGATGCTGCGCGCGCCGCGCTCGAGGAACATCTTTGTGACGCCGCCGGCGGCGCGGATGCGCTGGTTGCTTTCGCCCAGCAGGCTCATCAGGTCGGCGAGGTCTTTTGACGACGTCGGCGCGCGCAGGCGCAGGCCCACCACCGATTTCTGCACGAGGGCATCGCAGAACGCGCGGGTCGAGTCGTTCAGCAGCCCATCTTCGAGTCCGCTGAACAGCAGCGTCTCACCGGCGGCGGCGACCAGTCCCGCCTGGGTGCCGATGGCCCCCTGCCAGTCGCGCACGAGCACGTCGAGCTCACCGCGGCGCTGGCGGGCGACGGGGTGGTCGGCGTCGTAGAAGCTGCTGACGCGCAAGCAGCCGGTGAGGGCGTTGCCGACGTCGGTGGCGGCTTTGGCGGCGGCCTGCGCCGGATTCAGGGCGGGTGCGTCAACGTGCACGAGGTGCTCCTGAAAGGGTGGCAGCGCCCCCTGAAGACGGCGCCGAAGAAGACGCCGAAGAAGGCGCCGAAGACGACGCGGTCAGCGCAGCGACGAAGTCCCGGCCGAAGCCGCGGTCGACGAGCAAGACCTCCCAGACGTCGACGCTGCCCACGGCCTCGAGGCCGCGAAACACCGTGCCCCCGCTGCGGCGAAACAGCAGGCCGGGCTGGCCCGCGAGGTCGGTGCAGAGGATGAGCTCCTCGACGTCGCGGGGCGCCCAGTAGTGGGCCAGCGACGGCGGCAACGACGCCCGGGCCACGGTCATCGGGCGAAACCGCAGGCGGTCTTTCGTCGACGCCTGGTACGCCGCCAAGGCCTCGGTCGTCACCGCCGCGCCGGCGTTGTGAAAGATGGTGCCGGTCATCGACACATCGCGCGGGTCGAGCGAGGTGTGGACGTTGAACGGCTCGTGCAGCGGTCGGCCGAGCTGGGCTTCGGCGGCGGCGCGTGCGGCGGCGCGGGCCTTGACGATGTCGCTGGTGCGCGCGGTGCCGCGGGCGGCGGCGTTCAGCTGCTCGGCGATCGTGACCTGCCACTCGCCGACCTCGGGGCCGCCGCAGGAGATGATGCTGGCCTCGCGTCCCCAGGTGACGAACACGCCGGCTTCGAGGCCGAGGCCGATGGCCCGCGCCAGGCGTTCGTCTTTGCCTTCGCGCAGCGCGGTGTCTTCTTGCACCAGCGCGATGCGGTGGGGGTCGCCGTCGGGCAGAGCGGCGAGGGCCCGGGCCACGCGCGCGAGCTGTCCGTCGATCTCGCGGATGACGGCCTCGTCTTCGGGGCGCAGCGCGCGGGCGGCGTCGTTCATCTCGGCGGCGGCGTCGGCGAGCAAGCGGCGGATGAACACCGCCAGCGCGACCATCGACTCGACGTCGCCGCGGCAGGCGACGGCGTCGCCGAGCAGGTTCACGACCGAGACCCGGGCCTGCGGTCCGCGCGACACCTGGGCGCAGCGGTTCAAGATCGGATCGTAGAAGCGCACTTTGAGGAAGTCGGCCATCGCCTCTTCGCGGATGGCAGCGGTGCGCTTGGTGAAGTCCTTCATGTCGGCGAACAAGAACGCCTCTTCGCGCACGCGCGGCAGGCGGAACAGCGGCTCGTCGTCGAGGGAGAAGTAGTAGGCGCGGCCGTCTTCGCGGGCGCGGGCGGCGTCGGCTTCGGGCACCGGCCGGACCATCGCCAGGGCGCGTCCGGCCTGCTCGAGGGTGACCTCATCGAGGGCCAACAGCAGCGCGCCGGCGGCGGCGAGGTCGGCGCGGGCGTCGACGGAGCCGAGCTGCCCGAGCGCGGCGCTGTCGCCGGCCAGCATCGCCGAGACGTTGTCGACGAGGGCCGCGAGGCGGGGCAGGGGCTCTTCGTGGGCCCGCGGGTGACGGCGCAGGCGCGCGGCCAATCGCTCGGGACCCAGCGGCGTGAACAGGGCGTCGGCGAGGGTGGCGCTGTGGCTGGCGAGGTCGCGCAGCTCGCTGCCCTGGGTGAGTGTCGACAGCAGCGCGAGGTCGCGGGCGCCGTCGGTGGCGATGCTGCGCACGAGGTCGCGGCGCCGCTGGGGGCTCGAGAGCAGCTCGGCGGAAATCAACGCGCGCAGCGCCGGGATGTCGAAGCCGCCGACGCGATCGAGCTGGCCGCGCACGAGGTCGCGGGCCCGCTCATAGGCGGCCGGCAGCGTGCGGTAGACGTTGCCGGGGCGGGCGACGACAGCGGCGGCCTGGCCCATGAGCGCGATGGGCGAGCACGAGGCCGCGAGCAAGAGCCCCAGCCGCGCGGTCAGTCCGTCGCCGGCGCGCTCGACGGTGAATGCCAGGGCCCGATCGGCAAGGTGCGCGAGGAACGCGGCCATGCCGAGGAAGCGCCCGCTGGCGCCGACGTGGTGCAACAGCACGTTGCGCACCGACGAGAACAGCACCTGCTGAAAGAGCGCCGCGGTCTCTTCGCCAGAGCCCGCCGAGCGGGCCTCGTTGAAGAAGCGCTCGTACAACGACACCAGGGCGTCAAAGAACGCGTCGGCGCCGGCCCAGGTGGCGACGTCGATGGGGTCGATGTCGGCGTCGAGCTGGGCCAGGGCCAGGGCCCGCCGCAATTGGTCGCGATCGAGGCCGAGGCTGCCGCTCACCGGCACAGGCGTCGCCGGAGGCAACAGCGCGGCCAGGCGATCGGCGAGGTCGCTGGCAAAGACGACGGGCACCTGCGAGCGCTGCTGCGATTCGCCGATGCGCAGGCGCAGGCGATCGGGGCGAAACGTCAAGAAGCGCAGCGGCGCGATGGCGGTCTGGGCGCAGGCGCGGTGGATGTTTTCGTAGACGCTCAAGCGCCACAGCACGCGCTCGGCGCCGGCCAGCCCCGCCCCGGATCGCGGCCCCGCCAGCTCGCCCGACGCACCGCCCGACGCACCGCCCGACGCACCGGTCATGGGCCGCCCCCGAAGAAGCGGCCGGCGACAAAGGCCAGCAGCACCAGCACGATCACGGCGGCCGCCGGCAACGCCCACGACGGCAACGCCGCCTTCTTCGTCGTCGCATTCGTCGTCGACGAATTCGCCGCAGTCGCCTCTGGCGGGGGCGACGGCTCCGAGGGCCGGGCTTTCCAGGCGCGGTCGGCCTGCGTCGCCTTTTGGCTCGCGCGGTCGGCGTCGGCGCTCCAGGCCTCGGTGAGCTCGACGGCCGTCGTCACGCGGGACAGGCGCTCGAGGTCGGCCTTGTCGACGCCGAATTCCTTGACCGCGCGCCGCCACCATTGGCTCGCGAAGCGCGGGTTGTGCTCGTCGAAGTAGGCGTCGCCGAGGGCGCGGTAGGCGGCGCGGCGCTCGACCACGGGCTTGCCGTCGATGGCCCGCTCGGCGGCCTGCACCGACGGCGTCGTCGAGCGCGTGAAGCGGAACCGCTTGCCGCGGGACTCGAGCGACGAGAGCACGCCGCGGGCGTCTTTGTGGTCGGGGTTCATCGACGTCGCGCGAAACGCCGAGAACGCGGCGCACGCGGCGCGGGCGTCGTCTGGCAGCTCGGCGCGGGCCACGGCGGACCAGGCGCCGGCTTCGCGGGCGACAGCGCCCTCGAGGATCTTCGACAGCGACGCAGCGGTGGCGCCGTCTTTGGCGCGGCTGCTCTCGACGAGGGCCGCCCAGGTGGCGCGCTGCTCGTTGGCTCGGGCCATCACCGGCTGCAAGGCGCGCAGCGCGTCGGCCGCGGTGGCGTAGCGGTCGTCGGGCCGCAGCGACAACAGCCGGGCGACGACGGCGTCGACGAGGAACGGCACCGCCGGCTCGACGTCGCCGAGGGGGCGGGCGGCGCCGTTGATGACGTTGCCGAGGGTGGCCATGGGCGAGTCGCCAGCGAATGGGTTCTGGCCGGTGATGAGCTCGTAGAGGATGACGCCGGCTGTGTAGAGGTCGGTGCGGCCGTCCATCGGCGCGGCCATCGCCTGCTCGGGGCTCATGTACGCCGGCGTGCCGATGATGCGATCGGTGCCGGTCAGGCGCGTTCCCTCGGCGAGGCGGGCGATGCCGAAGTCGGCGATCTTGACCGGCACGCCGGGCGCGTTGGTGTCGAGCAGCAGGTTCTCGGGCTTGAGATCGCGGTGGACGACGCCGTGGCCGTGGGCATGCGCCAGCCCCTCGATGACGTCGTGGACGATGAGCACCGCCAACAACGGCGGCAGCTTTCCGGTGAGCCGGGTCAGGTCGCTCAGGGCGCCGCCGGCGATGAATTCGGTGGCCAGGTATTCGGTGCCGCCGACGTGGCCGGCGTCGATGAGGGCCACGATGTTCGGGTGGCGCAGGTTGCGCATCGCCTGGGCTTCACGTTGGAAGCGGCGCCGCAGCTCTTCGCCGGCCGTCGAGCGCAACAGGTGCTCGTGCACGACCTTGATGGCCGTCGCCGGCCCGCCGCCCTGCGCCGCGACGCCGAGGAACACGCTGGCCATGCCGCCTTCGCCGATGCGCCGCTCGAGCACATAGGCGCCGCAGCGCGAGCCGACGTCGACGCCCGCCGACGTCGCTGCCGGAGACGTCGCCGCAGACGTCGACGCCACCGGTGGCTCCATCGGTGGTTCCATCGGGGGTTCGAGTGACGGCGCCCTGACAGGCGGCGACACCTGCGGCACGTCCTGCGCCGCGCGCGCCCGACCGGCGTCGGTCAGCGAAGCCGTCGACATGAACGCCGTGACGTTGCCCGACGGCGTGGCCGGCGTGAGCGATCCCGGCACGGTCAGCGACGTTGGCACCGGCGCCGCCCGGGGAGCCGCCGCTGAGGACGATGGCGACACCGTCGTCGTCGTCGGCAGCACCGCGGCCCGCAGTCCCGACGCCGGCGTCGACGAAAACGGTGAGGTGGCGTGACCAAAGACGAGGGTCCCGCCGGCGGGGCTGTGGGGGCCGCCGGCGGGCTCGGCGGACGACAGAGGCGCGAACGCGGCTGCGGCCAACGACGGCGACACCGGCGCGGCGAACGACGGCGCCGCCAACGACGACGACGACGGCGCTGCGAACGACGGCGACGCCACCGACGACGACGACGACGACGACGACGACGACGACGACAGCGCGCGCTCCAGGCCCACCGGTGCCGCGAGCAGCGCCGACAGCGGCGAGGGCGCGAACGACGCAGGTGCTGGGCCCCGGCTCGTGGCCTCGGCGGTCAGCGGGGGCAGCACCCCGGCGAGGGTGCCGCCCAGGGCCGGGCGGGTGCTGGCGTCAAACGCCGACGACGCGGCAGCGGCCACCGACACCGCCGACGGCGGCGCGAGAAAGGCGACGGCCGCGCGGTGGGGGGCCGGCGTGATGGCCAGGGCGTCGCGGATGTCGGCTTCGAGGGCCGCGCAGGGCACGTGGGGCGGCAGCGAGAGGGCCAGGGTGCTGCCGAGGCGCGCGGGATCGGCCCAGGCGATCAACGGCCGCCCGCCGTCGCTGCCGATCGGCACGCACACCAGCGCCTGCCACGTCGACGGCGGCACCGTGAGCGCGGTCCGTGCTTCGAGGGACCAGCGGGACCGGGGCGGCGCCGGCGGCAGGCCGGTGACGGTCGACAGCGCCTGCAAGACGGCGTCGGCGGCGGCCCCGATGTCGAGCAGGGCGGTGGCCGCCTGCCGGCCACCGCCCTGCTCGACATCGGTGCCGCCGCCGACGCGGTCTTGCAGGCGCTGTCGACCATCACCGGCCTGCCGCCGGCGCC
>JBKJNL010000786.1:0-3637 GCA_046593615.1 Myxococcota bacterium
ATCACCCACCCCTGTCAGGAGCTCGCGCTCATGATGGCCGTGCAAGAGCGCCTCGGCTCCGGCTTCCCGCATGACCCGCTCTCGGGCGGCTCGGGCCCTGGCGACGGCGGCCCGCGCAAGAAGTTCCTGATGACCTGGACGTATCACCCCAAACCACTCAACACCGCGGTGGCCAACTCTGGCCTGATCATCGCAGCAAAATTCGGCTTCGATGTAACGCTGCTGTGCCCCAACAAAGACTACCTGCTCGACGAGCGTTACATGAACGCCGCCGCGGGCTACTGCAAAGACCAGGGCCGAGAGCTGACGGTTTCACATGACATCGAATCCGCCTACAAAGGCGCCGACGTCGTCTACGCCAAGAGCTGGGGTGCCCTGCCGTACTTCGGCAAATTCGCCGAAGAGAAGCCCGGCCGCGACGCCTACAAGCACTTCATGGTCGACGAGCAGAAGATGGACTCGACGCCCCACGGTCTGTTCTCGCACTGCCTGCCGGTGCGCCGTGGCGTCAAGGTGACGAGCGGCGTGCTCGACTCGCCGCGCTCGATCCACATCGACGAGGCCGAGAACCGCCTGCACGTGCAAAAGGCGTTGCTACAGACGCTGCTCGCTTGATTCGCGAGCCCGAGCCGAACCACTCCCCGCGACCCTCCCCGCGACTTCCCTGACAGGACGACCGACATGACGACGAAGCCGAAGGTGATCCTCTCTTTCTCCGGTGGGCTCGATACGAGCTTCTGCGTCCCCTACCTGAAAAACCAGGGCTACGACGTCGTCACCTGCTTCGTCGACACCGGCGGCGTCGACGCCGAAGAGCGCAAATACATCGAAGAGCGGGCCAAGCTGGTCGGCGCCATCGAGCACGTCACCGAAGACGGTGGCCAGTCGGTCTGGGACAACATCGTCGTGCCCATGGTCCGAGGCGGCCAGCTCTACGGCGGCGTCTACCCGCTGCTGGTCAGCGACCGCTACGTCATCGTCGAGCGCACCTGCGCCCTGGCCGACAAGCACAAGACCAAGCTGGTCGCCCACGGCTGCACGGGCATGGGCAACGACCAGGTCCGCTTCGACCAGACCGTGCGCAGCCTCGGCGACTACGAGATCAAGGCCCCCATCCGCGAGATCCAGAAAGAGCACACCGCGGTGCGCGCCTACGAGGCCCAGTACATCGAGAAGCTCGGCATCCCGGTGCGGGCCAAGACCGGCAAGTACTCGATCAACCACAACCTCCTGGGCATGACCGCCTCGGGCAGCGAGATCGACGAGTGGCTCTCGCCCGGCGAAGAGACCTACGCGATCACGAACCACCCGACGAAGTGGCCCCGGCAGGCCCTGCGCGTGGCCATCACCTTTGAGAAGGGCGTCGCCGTCGCCCTCGACGGCAAGCCGATCAAGGGCCCCGCGCTCTTGAAGCAGCTGAACGAATCCTTTGGCGCCTACGGCGTCGGCCGCAACGTCTACACGGGCGACACCACCATCGGCCTCAAGGGGCGCATCGTCTTTGAGGCGCCCGGCCTGACGGCGTTGTTCGTCGCCCACCGCGCCCTCGAAGAGAGCGTGCTGTCGGCGCAGCAGAACCACTTCAAGCCGACCGTGGCCCAGAAGTGGGTCGAGCTCGTCTACAAAGGCTTCTTCTACGAGCCCCTCAAGCACGACCTCGAGACGTTCCTGGCCGAGAGCCAGACCGCCGTGAACGGCACCGTGACCCTCGAGACCTGGGGCGGCCAATGCCTGCCCGTCGAGGTCAAATCACCGCACATCCTCAAAAAGGCCGGCGCCGTCTACGCGCAGTCCGCCGACTGGGGCGCCGAAGAAGCCGAAGGCTTCATCTTGCTCTACGGCATGTCGTCGACGCTGTCGGCGCGCGTGAACCCCAAGAAAGAGCGCTCCCTCAAGGGCTGAGCGCTCGCGCAAGGGCTGAGCGCCAGCCGGCCAGCAGTTGCAGCACCTTGAGCACGCGGAGCACGAGAATGCGGTGTCGGGCAGGGGTCGGCGTTAGATTGTCGGCGCCGTGATCGTTACCTGTCCGTCCTGCTCGTCGAAGTACCGCGTCCGCGACGAAGCGGTGCCGCCCGAAGGCGCCGAGCTGCAGTGTCCCAGCTGCAGCTCGGTCTTCGTCGCCCACCCGCCGCCGCGCGCCGACAGCGACAACGTCGCCGCCGCCCTCGACAAGATGACCCGGGCCCGCGAGGCCGCCGAGCTGCGGGTGCTCGAGCTCGAGAAGCAGCTGGTTGCGGCGCGCGCTGGCACCGACGAGCTGGTCCGGCGCACCGAAAACAAAGACGTCGACGTCGCCCGCGCCCGCGAAGACATGGCCCGCGCCGAAGCCCGCGCCAACTCCGCCGAAGCGAGCATCCGCCGCCTCACCGACGAGCTCAGCCGGGCCCGCAACATCGCCGGCGACCAGGCCGAGCTGTTGAGCGTCAAGCAGCAGCTGTTCGAAGCCCAGCGGCGCCAGCGCACGATCAGCGCCGACCTCGACGTGGCCAACGCCCTCGTGCACTCGCTCCAGACCGACGTGAGCGTGCTGCGCGCCGGCAACAGCCCGGCGGCGCAGTCCGACGCTTCACGTCGGATCGCGGCGCTGCAGACCGAGATCGAGAGCCTGCGGGCCCAGAGCAGCATGGTTGAGGTTTCGTCGTCGTCGTCGTCGTCTTCGTCGTCTGCTGCGGCGTCGGCGGCGCAGGCCATGATCGCGGCCATCGGCCCGATGCTGTGGGGCCTCGAGCAGACCGTCAGCTACCTCGAACAGTTCGCCGGCAACGAGCCGATGCTGGCGTCGCACGTGAAGCAGCTGCGCCTCTTGCAGAAGGTGCTGGCCCGCCTCGCCGAGACCTGACCTCAGGCCAGCGCGCGCAACACCTCGAGCGACCGCAGCCGCACCGACTGCCGCTTGAGCCACGAACCGAACAAGCGGGAGACCTGCCGCAGCACGTCGTCGTCGATGGACAGCGTCAGCGCGTCGTGGGCGCTGCCCTGCAGCAGGAACAGCGCGGCCTGGCGGGCGTTGTCAGAGAACGGCAGCGATTGCGCGTCGCCGTGCGACAGCAGGTGCCCGCGCACGGGGTCGTAGGCGACGCAGGGCAGGCCGTCACCGCGGCCGGCGTCGTCGACGACGGCGGAGAGGTCGGGCAGCACCCCGAGGCAGCTCAACAGCTGCAGCTCAAAGGCCCGCAGCACCGCCGCCGACGCCCCGTGCTTCGCCAGGCACGCCAGCGTCTGCTCGACGACGTCGTAGAGCTCGGGCTGGGGCGCCCCTTCGGGGATGAAGCGCTCGATGAGCTCGGCGACGTAGCCGCAGAAGCCAAAGGTGCGCAGATCGGAGCCGAGGTCCATCAAGCGGGTGTCGATGTCGAGCTCGACGAGGTCGACGAGGCCGACGCCGTCTTGCCCGCCGGCGCGGCGGACCTTGAAGCGGGCTTTTGCCAGGGCCGGGGCCTGCAGGCCGGGGAAGCGCTTGCGCGAGGCGCGGGCCCCGCGGGCGAAGCCGCCGAGGCGGCCGCTGGCGCGGCCAAAGAAGCGGACGATGGCGTCGCTTTCTCCGTAGCTGGCGACGCCGCTGACGACGACGAAGTCGGTCTCGATGTCGCTCATCGGCTCAGCCTCCGCTGCTGACCTCGGCGGGGTTCAGGCCAAC
>JBKJNL010000956.1:0-2628 GCA_046593615.1 Myxococcota bacterium
CCCGAGCCGCGCGCGCAGCTGGGCGGCGAGGCCGACGCTCTCGTCGCCGGGGTGGGCGGGCATGGTGACCGGCAAGACCGCGGCGGCGCCGACGGCCCGCACGGCGAGCGCGGCGACGACGGAGGAGTCGATGCCGCCCGACAAGCCCAGCAAGAACCGCGGCCGCACCAACGGGTCGCTGTGGCCCGCGAAGCGCGTGGGTGCGCTGCTGGAGGCGCCGGTGCGGGCGGGCGGGAACTCGCGCGCGAACCAGTCCCGCATCTGCACGACGATGCGCTCGGCGAGGGCCTCGGCCGAGCAGCCGTGGCGGGCCCGCAGCTCGTCGAGCAGCACCGGCACCACCGATGGATCTGCGAAGTGCGTGAACGTCTTTGTCTTGGTCGGCCTCGTCGCCTGCGCCCGGCTCGCTTCGGGACGCGTCGTCTCTGGTTCGGTCTCGCTCATGGGCGAACGCTACTCGACCCGCAGCAGCTCACGCGCCAGGGCCGCGGCGATCGGGAAGCCGAGCTCCGCCTGCAAGAAGCCCCACTCGCCGGCGGGGTTGACCTCGAGGAAGTGCTCTTGCCCGTCCTCATCGACGACGAGGTCGATGGCGCCGGTGACGAGCCCGAGCCCGCGACACAGCCGCAGACAGCGGGCCCGCGTCGCCGCCGACAACGCGTGCTCTTGCCAGGTGCCGCTCGTCTGCAGCCGCCAATCGCGGGCCAGGGCTGGCAGGGCGCCGCAGAAGACGTCGTCGCCGACGACCTGCACCCGCAGCTCGAGCCGCTTGTGGATCTCGCGCTGAAAAATCTGCGGCGCATGCACGAGGCCGGCGAGGGCGGCGCGGTCGTCGTCGTCGACGCGGGCGGTGTAGAAAAAATCGCCGCCGCCCTGCATGCGCTGCACGAGCGGCACGAGCAGCTTGGTCACCACCTGCCCGCCGCGGCGCCGCACGTCGTCGATGAAGTCCCGGGCCCGCGCCGGCTCGTTGGTCACCAGCGTCTCGGGCACCACGAAGCCCAGCGCCCGGGCCACCTTCAGCTGCAGCACCTTGTCTTCGGCTTGGTCTTCGGCGTCGACGCCGTTGACGACGTGCGCGCCGAGATCCCGCAGCCAGGCGTGCAGCAGGGCCCGACCCTGGGCAGCGCAGGCCTGCTGGAAGCGCTCGTCGACGATCGGCAGCAACCCCGGCCAACGCCGCCTCGCCCAGACCGCGCCGACCTCGACGACGTCGACGTCGCTGCTGGTGCCGCCGCCGACAACGCCGAGGCGCCAGCGGCCGTCGTCGTCGACGCCGAGGGTGTGACGGCCGGGAAACAGATCGGAGTCCACCCGCACCGCCCGCCCGCCGGCGCGCTCGACGGCAGCGACCACGACGTCGGGCACCCAGACGTCGTCGCTGCAGGTGAGGACGACGACGGTCACCGGCCGGGTTCGTCGTCGCCAGCGTCGGTGCCGTCATCGACGACCAACGCTCTGGCCACCGGCTTCTTCTGCAGCTCGTGGAAACGCAGGGCGTTGTTGACCTTGCCGCCAAAGGCCGCCGACGCCGGGGCCACCTGCAGACGCTTCTGGGCCACCGCGTCGAGGGGGGCGGCGGCGGTGGGCTCGGCGGGGGTGGCGCTCGGGTCGTAGGGCGGCAGGTGCTTCGGCCGCGGCGCGCGGCGGGCCTTCTTGCGGGCCTTTGGGTTGTCGGGCGGGTAGAGGTTCTGGTCGCTCACGGGGCGACTCTGGCAGGACCCGCCACCACCCGGCCACCACCCGGCCCGCCCCCGCCGTGACGTCGTGGAAGCCGTGGGATCGGCTGCTCGCCAAAGCCGCGGCCGCCGCGCTAGATCAGGGTCAGATCGAGCGTCGATCGACCGCCGGCCCATGAGTGGGCGTCGACGACGCAACCCGGAGCCGCCATGACCCGCATCCCCGTCACCGCCCTGCGCGCCCCCACCGAGGCGACCGCCGCCCTGACCCGCCGCCCGGCGGTGCCCCGAGAGCTCAAAGACGTCGCCGCCGCGCACGCCGCCAAGAACCCCAGCGACCTCGACGACCTCGGCTTCACCGCGGTGTCGTACCTCGAGAAGGGCAGCCTCAAGAGCGTCAAGAGCTACGCCGCCGAGCTCAAGGACGCCGGCAACGCGATCCCCGTGGCCAAGAACGCCAACCTCTACCAGCTGGGCTTCAGCTACCACTCGTCGCGCCGCCGCGAGGCCTGGGTGCTCGACCCGCCCAAAGACAACAAGCTGCAGCTGCAGGTCGTGTTGACGCCGTCGTGGCACGCCCACGCCTGGGATGCCTCCGAGCCAAAGGCCCCAAAGGACGACGCGCCCCAGGCCGAATGGGACGTCTACGACAAAGCCTGGAACAAATTCGAGAAGTCCTGCGAAGAGCACGCGACCAAGTTCGCGCTGACCAACACCTACGAGGTCTCGGTCACCTACGCCGACGGCACCGTCGACAAGAAAAGCTTCGCCGTGAACGGCAAAGAGCCGGAGTGGTCGAGCGCGTCGCCCGAGATCGAGGTCGACCTGAACAAGAAGGGCGACATCATCATCCGCGGTCACGCCCAGGGCTCCGCCGGCGCCGACGCCTATGCCTCGGCCCGCGTCACCGTCCTGCACAACCCCTGAACGCTGAACGCTGAACGCTGAA
>JBKJNL010000436.1:0-3375 GCA_046593615.1 Myxococcota bacterium
TCTCGAGGGCGTGGGCATCAAGCGCGTGACCGCCAACTTCGCCGAGGCCCGCCTCGACGGCGCTTTCAGAGGGGTAGACTCTGAAGCGATTCAGATGATCTATTGGCTTTTGAAAAACGACGGCCTGTTCGTCGGCGGCACCGCCGGCCTCAACTGCGTGGGGGCCGTGAAGCTCGCGCGCAAGCTGGGGCCGGGCAAGGTGATCGCAACGATCCTGTGCGACGGCGCCGGCCGCTACCAGTCACGGCTCTTCAACCGCGAGTGGCTGAGAGACGCACGGCTCGTCGTCGCCGACCCCGACGACCTCTCGTTTGTGCTGGACCCGGCATGAGCCACGACGACGCTCCGCCTGCGGCACACCGTGACGGGCCGCCGTCGACGCCAACGCAGCCGGCGGGCTCGCTGACGGCGCCGCCGACGCTGCGCGACCTCACCACGGCCATCGTGCAGAGCTACCGCACAGGCGGCGGTGCCAACCACCTCGACGGCCTGCACCTGCCGGCGCGGTCGCGCGTGGCTCACATCCTCGGCAACCTCGAAGAGCTGATCTTCCCGGGCTTCTCGTGCGACGAGGCGCTCACCGACGAGAGCCTCGAGTACGTCACCGGCAGCCGCGTCGCCGCCCTCGTCGACGAGATCGTGCCGCAGGTCGAGCTCGATCTCGCGCACCAGAAAGGGACGCGCGATCCGGCAGATCGACAGGCCACCGCCGACGAAGCCCGCGCGTTCACCCTGGCCCTGCTGGCGCACGTGCCGAGCTTGCGCTCGGCGTTGACCCTCGACGTGCAGGCGCTGCTCGAAGGCGACCCGGCGGTGCGCTCGCGCGAAGAAGTCATCCTGGCCTACCCGGGTCTGCGGGCCGTGCTCGTGCACCGCGTCGCCCACTTCTTCTGGGACAACGGCGTGCGCCTGCTGGCCCGCATGATGAGCGAGGTCGTGCACGGCGAGACCGGCATCGACATCCACCCCGGCGCGACCATCGGCCACCATTTCTACATTGATCACGGCACGGGCGTGGTCATTGGAGAGACAACGGTGATCGGTGATCATGTCAAGATCTACCAAGGCGTCTCTCTCGGTGCGCTGTCGGTTTCCAAGCGTTTGCAGGACAAGAAACGGCACCCGACCCTGGAAGACCATGTGACGATCTATGCCGGCGCCACGATCCTCGGCGGCGATACAATCGTCGGCCGCCACTCCGTCGTCGGCGGCAACGTCTGGCTCGTCCGCAGCGTGCCGCCGTGGTCGGTGGTCGAGCACGAGGCGTCGGTGCGCGTCGGCTCACGAGACCGTGGTGAGTCCTTCGATCCGTCCATTTGATGTCGGCCATTGATGTCGGCTGACACGTCGTCTGACGTCGTCTGACGTCGAGAATCGGTAACTCTAAAAGATGGTTTCGCGCGTCTATTTGATCCCCGGCTTCTTTGGCTTCGCCAGCTTCGGGGACTTCCGCTACTTCGGCCACGTCGAGGAATTGCTCACCGAGCAGCTCGCGGGGCTCGGCCGCAACTTCCAGGTGCTGCGTGTCGACACGCTGGCCGCGGGCTCGATCGCGCGCCGCACCGCCAAGCTGAAGGACATCCTCCTCGAGACCGCCGCCGGCGACCGTGACCCGATCCACCTCGTCGGCCACTCCACCGGCGCCCTCGACTGCCGCCGCCTGCTCGACCCGGAGCGCAGCCGCGATGTCGACGACGACGTGCTGCAGCGCATCCGCAGCGTGGTGTCGATCGCCGGCGCCCACCGCGGCACACCGCTGGCGTCGTCGTTCCGCGGCGCGTTTGGCAAGGACCTGCTGCGGCTGCTCGGTGCGCTGACGGTGCACACGATCCGTCTCGGGCCCATCTCGATCGGCACGGCTCTGGGCGCGGCCGGGCTGCTCTCGCTCTTCGACGCCGCCGTCGGCGCCAAGAAGGACCTCATCGATCAGATCGACGAGCAGATCCTGGCCGACTTCTCCGACGACAAACGCGCCCAGCTCGAGGCGTTTTTCAGCGAGCTCAGCAAGGACCAGGGCCTACTCGACGAGCTGGCGCCCGACATGGCCCGGCACTTCGACAAGCAGACCCACGACCGCAAAGGCGTCGCCTACGGCTGCGTCGTCACCATGGCGCAGCGGCCGAGCATGCAGACGGCGTTGGCGTTGGGGTTGTCGCCGTATGCGCAGGGCAGCCACGCCGTGTTCCACGCGCTGTGGAACCTCACGTCGCGCTTCCGCGCCGAAGGCGGGCTGCCGGGCGGCGCCGTCGACGCCCACCGCACGTTGCTCGATCAGCTCGGCCGCATTCCGGTCGAATCCGACAACGACGGCGTGGTGCCGACGCTGTCGCAGTTCCACGGCAAGCTCTTGCGCGCCGTGCATGCCGACCACCACGACGTCATCGGCCACTTCGACGACGCTGCCCACGACCCGCCGCACGTCGACTGGCTCATCTCGCGGTCGCAGTTTCGCCGGCAGCAGTTCGAGAACCTGTGGCGGGATGTGGCCCGCTTCGTCGTCGACGCCGACGGCGGCGATCCCATCGCCTGACACCGGGCAGGCGCAGGTCCGCTGTGGCGTCGTGACCGACGCCGTTCGCTGGACGCATTGCCTGCCGGCCCTCCCTTGTTTGGTGTGAAACGCGCGCCCTCCCCCGCCGCACGTCCCGACGACACCGGAGGCACGGCCCCGGCGGCATCGACGTCCACCTGGACCGGTGTCCGCACACCGATCCGTCGCCGGACCCACAGCTCACGCCGTGCCGGCCCCTCCCTGTCCACCACGCAGCGCTCGTCGCGGTCCGGACCGCGGAAGCATCGTCTTCGTCGGGAGGCCACCCCATCAACAGCCGCAAGTCTCCGCAGGCCCACCGCAGGCCCACCCCCATCAACCGAACGAGGGTCGTTTCCTGTGCACGGATCTGCGAGATCAACAGGTGCGCGGCGGGCAATCGTCGACGACAAAGGCGCAAGAAACTTCGTCACCGCCCCCATCACTTCGCCGGGCAGATACATAGCCAGTGCCATAATCTGGTCGGCAGCTACTCCAGGGGCTCCCCAGACAGCTTTCGAGCCAGCGTGTTGCGGCCGATGGCCAGCTTGCGCGCCGCCTCGCTCTGGTTGCCCTTCACCGCCTCGAGCACCAGGCGAATGTGCTCGCGCTCCAGCGTCTCCAGCGTCACCTCGGGGTCCCCGACCACCGGGACGCCCCCGACAGCACCAGCCGCCGCCTGCGCAGCCGAGGCCGGCACCGACGATGCCGATGCCGGCGATGCCGATGCCGGCGATCGCCGGCGATCAACGAGCGCCAGGTCGCGGGCCTCGATGACATCGCCGTCGCACATGACGACCGCCGACTCGATCACATGCTCGAGCTCGCGGATGTTGCCGGGAAAC
>JBKJNL010000475.1:0-8295 GCA_046593615.1 Myxococcota bacterium
GTGAATCTCGGCATCGGGATTCCCACTCTTGTTGCGAACGCCATCCCGCCGGGCATCGACGTCATCCTGCAGAGCGAGAACGGCATGCTGGGCGTCGGGCCGTTCCCCGTCGACGGCGACGAAGACCCCGACCTGATCAACGCCGGCAAGCAGACGGTCACCGCCCTGCCCGGCGCCGCCTACTTCTCGTCGGCCGACAGCTTCGCGATGATCCGCGGCGGCCACGTCGACCTGACGATCCTCGGCGCGATGCAGGTCAGCGAGCGCGGCGACATCGCCAACTGGATGATCCCCGGCAAGATGATCAAAGGCATGGGCGGCGCCATGGACCTCGTCGCCGGCTCGCCCCGCGTCATCGTCACCATGGAGCACACAGCCCGTTCTGCTTCGGGAGCGCGCGAGCACAAGGTCGTCAAAGAATGCTCGTTGCCGCTGACCGGCCGGGCCTGCGTCGACCTGCTCGTCACCGACCACGGCGTCTTCTCCGTCGAGCGCGGCGTCGGCATGACCCTCATCGAGCACGCCCCCGACCTGAGCGTCGACGACATCAAGCAGGCGACCGGGGCCACGTTCACCGTGTCGCCGCACCTCAAGCCCGTCGCCGTCTGAGCCATGCGCCTGCGTGTCTCCGTCGTCTGTGTTTCGGCCGTCGTCGCCCTGATTGTCGCCGGCGTCGCCGCTTGCGTCACCGCGCGCCCGCGACCGGTCCTGGTGAAGGGTGACTTCGCGCCACTCAAAGAGACCACCGCCGCCCGCATCCGCGAAGAGATGCTGCTGCGCCGGGCCGCCGCCGTCGCCATCGCCGTCGTCGGCCGAGACGGCCCCATCTGGATCTCGACCTTCGATCGCGGACCGCTCGAGGGAAAGGTCGACGAGAATTCGCGCTTCCGGGTGGGCTCGATCTCCAAGGTGATGACGGCGTTGACGACGCTGCGCCTGCGCGACGAAGGCAAGATCGACCTCGACGGCGACATCAATGACGTGCTGCCGTGGTTCTCGATCCACAGCCGCTTCCCCGCGGCGCCGATCACGGCGCGCCTGCTGATGACCCACCACAGCGGGCTGCCGTCGAACCTGCTGCGCGGCATGTACGGCAGCGCCCCGCGCTCGCTCGAAGACCAGGCCCGCCTGCTCGAGCCGCACTACCTGGCGCGACCGCCGGGCTCGACGTTCATCTACAGCGACATCGGCTACGCGCTGCTCGGCGCCGTCGACGAAGCCGCCGGCGGCGCGCCCTTCGCCGAGCTGGCCCGCGAAAAGGTGTTCGCGCCGCTTGGCATGACCAACACCAGCTTCGTGACCACGCGCGACGTCGTGCCCCCCGTCGTCGACGGCTTCGTCATCGACGAGAACCCGCCGACGACCGTCCCGGCCAACGGCGTCGTGACCACGCCGCGCGACCTGGCGCTGTTCGCCTCGCTGCTGGTGCGCGAAGATCCCCGCGTCGTCGAGGTCATGCGCGCCGCCGACGACCACGCCGTGCCCGACGACCTCGATTGGCGCACAGGCTTCGGCATCAACAAGAACGACGCCTGGGCCAGAGAAGTCGGCCCGGTCTACTGGCACAGCGGCCAGACGCTGGCGTTCACGGCGGAGATGGTCGTCTGCCCCGCCGCCGGCGTCGGCGTCGTCGTCATGACCAACACCCGCGAGGCCGGGTTCCTGCCCAACGTGATCGCCTGGGAGACCCTGGCCCTGGCCATCGAGACCGCCACCGGCACGCGCATCACGCACCCGGAGCCCGAAGAAAAAGACGTGTTCTCCGACGACGAGCTTGAGCATTTCGCCGGCGTGTACCCGACCGAATACGGCACGATCTCGCTCGGCCGCACGCGCTCGCACCTGCGCGGCCGGGCCTTTGACGAGGTGCTCGAGCTGCAGCCGACGACGTCAAAGACCTTTGTGCCGGTGATCGCCGCCTTTGGCTTCGTGCCGGTGAAGCCCGACCTGTTGAGCGGCGTCGAGCTCGCCTTTGACGACGTCGGCGGCCGGGAGATCCTGATCTCGCACCACCGCGGCCTGCGCATCCCGCGGGGCGTCAAGGTGCAGCCGGTGCCGCTGCCGCCGTCGTGGCTGGCGCGCGTCGGCCACTGGCAGAACCCCGAGCAGGGCGACGACCAGATCACGGTCGACGGCGTCGACGTCTTTGTCGACGACGAGTTCTTGTGGGCCCGGGTGTTCGTCACCTACGCGCAAAAGCCGCTGCTCTTGCCGTTGAGCCCGACCAACGACGACGAAGCGGTCACCGCCGGCGTCGGCCGCTACCTGGGCGAGACCGTGCGCGTCACGCGCGACCGCACCGGCGGCGAGCGCCTGCACCTCGTGGGCTACGCGCTGTCGCGGGCCCCGTAGCGCCCCCGCTCCGTCGATTTGCTGACGTCATCGCGAGCGGAGCGCAGCGGAACAGTGGCGCCCGCGAGGCCACGGGATCAGTCGGGTTGCTCGGCCCGCCACGAGGCCGCCGACGCCGACGCCGGATCGCGATCGGGGGCGCGGCTGCGGGCGTAGAGCGCCGCGTGGTGCCTGGCCTGCTTGCGGGCCCCGATGGCGTCAAAGGCGCGGCTCAAGCCCCACAGCGGCGCGGCGCGCGCCGGGTTGCAGGCCCGCGCCCGGCGAAAGGCAGCGATGGCGGTGGCGGCGTTCTGGCTGGCGAGCGCGACCTCGCCGCCGGCCATCAGGCGTTCGACATCGCAGGCCGCGGCGACGACGGGGGCGGTGATGGGCAAGCGGGGGTCGTTGGGCGCGAGGGCCCTGGCGCGGGCCTGCAGGTCGCGGGCGGCGGCCTTGTCGCCGCGGGACTGCGCGGCTTCGGCCTGGGCAATCAGGTCGTCGATGACGACGGCGTCACCGATGAACGGCAGCGGCGGCGGCGCGCCCACCGGAGCCGGCGCGGTCGGCGTGGCCACGGCGGGGGCGACCGGCGCCGGCACGACGACGGGTGCGACGACGGGTGCGACGACGGGTGCGACGACAGGTGCGACGACAGGTGCGACGACGGGTGCGACGACGGGTGCGACGACGGGCAGCAGCGGCGCGGGGGCGCCTTCGCGCAGCAGCAGCGCCAGCTCGCGGGCGCGTCGGACGTAGCGGTCTTCGGTCGGGCGTCGCTCGTCGGCGGCGTAGCGCTCGAACAGCTCGGCAGCGTGCAGCTTCTCGCCGCGCAGGCGCTCGGTCTCGGCGAGGCCGTAGGTCGCGTCCCAACGGTTGGCCTCGGAGGCCGTCGTCGACGACAGCAGGCGCTCGTAGGCCACCTTCGAGGCGTCGAGGGAGCCGGCCTTGCGCAGCACCATCGCCCCCTTGAGCAGGGCATCGAGGCGCGACGGATCTTTTTCGACGGCGGCGAGGTAGCGGGTGCCGGCTTCGGCGAAGCGCTCGAGCTTCTGCAGTGCCTGGGCCTCTTCGAAGAGCTGCTGGGCGGCGGCGGCGGCGGCGGCGCTGACGCCGACGACCACGGCGGGTGCGGGTGCGGCGGGGCGATCCAGCGGCGGAGTGGCCACCGGCGGCGTCGATGGCGGCAGCGCCGCGATCGCGGCCTTGGAGCGCTCGACGACGTCTTGCCGTTCGGGGCGGCGCTCTTCTCGGATGTAGCGCTCGTAGAGCGGCAGAGCCGCGGCGAAGTGAGCGAGGGCGCGCTCGGTCTCGGCGAGGCCGTAGACGGCGTCGAGGTCGCCGGGAGACCGCTGCAAGAGCTCGCCGTAACAGAGCCGCGCCTCGTCGAGCAGCCCGCCTTTTCGGGCGGCGAGGGCGGCGTTGTAGAGGGCCGACGGGTGCTTCGGGTCGACGTCGGCGGCGGCGCGGAATTTCGCATAGGCGCGGGCGTAGTCGTGCTCGCGGAACAGCGCCTTGCCCTCGTCGACGAGGACCACGGCGTCTTTGGGTCTGGCGCCCATCGCCGGACGCGCAGCGATCGGTGCCAGCGCCAGGGTCGCGGCCATCAGCCACGTCGTCGCCCATCGGCTCATCGGAATTCGGCTCATGCGGCTCATGGGGAAAGCTCTGCGCTCGGCGCTATCGCTGGGGGAGGTCGAGCTTCACCTCGTGGGTGATGCCCTTCTTGGGAATCGTGACGATCTCCTGCAGCGGCGGGCGCCCCTCGAGCACGAGGCGCACCTTGTGAGGCTCGCCCGAGCGCAGGTCCTTGATCAGGGCCGGCGTCGTCTGCTGCGTGTCGACGTCGTCGACAAAGACGCGGGCGCCGCGGGGCTCGCTGCGCACGATGAGGTTGGCCGCGCCATCGCTGAACAGCGCGCTCCAGGCGACGAAGCCGACGACGACGATGACGGCTCCGGTGGCCATGGCGGCGATCGCGACAGCCGGCTTGATCGCGGGATCGCGGGATCGCGGGATCGCATCGCGTGCGCGATCGCGGCCTCTCTCGACGCCGCCCCCGCGATCGCAATCAGCACTACCGCGATCAGGGCCGCGATCGGTGCCGCGATCGGTGCCGCGATCGGGCCCGCGATCCTCGTCCCGCGCGCGATCAGCCGGCGGCGGTGTTCGCACCGCCACCGGGTCGGGCGGCTTCGCCGTCTTTGCCAGCCGCTTGCTGTCGGTCTCGGTGCCCGACTTCGACTTCGCGCGCTTGCGATCGGCCTGCGTGGCCTCGGGCGGCGCGGGCGACGCGGGCTTTTCGACGACGTCGGCGCGGGCCTCGGGGCCTGCTGAGCCCGACGGCTTCTCGGCCTTTTCGATCTTGTCGTCGCCGGCGCCTTCTTTGCGCCGCTCGTGCATCGGAAAGGTGTTCTTCGCCGACAACGAGCCGTCGGGCTGGACGACGCCGAGCGCGGCCTCTTCGGCCAGCTGATCGGCAAACAGCCTTCTCATGTACTGTGAAAGTCGCGACTGAGAGTGGACGATCGACTCTTTGGCGAGCGCATCTTCGAGCGTCAACGCCATCTCTTCGCAGTCACGAAACCGCTTGTTTCGATCGCGGGCCAGTGCGGTCATCACGACGTCTTCGACGCTCGCGGGGCAGTCCTCGCGGAAGCGCCGCGGCCGCGGGATCGGACCCTCGGTGATGGCTTCCAGCGTCAGCACCTCGGTGTCGCGCTTGAAGAGGCGGCGCATGGTCAAGAGCTCCCACAGCACGATGCCGAGGGCGAACTGATCGGTGCGGGCGTCGACGGCCTGGCCTTCGGCCTGCTCCGGCGACATGTAGGTGTATTTTCCTTTCAGGACACCGGTTGACGTATGGGTGCTTTGTCCGGCGGCTTTGGCGATACCAAAATCGACTATTTTTGTGCCACCTTCAAAGGTGACCAAAATATTCTGCGGCGAGACATCGCGGTGCACGATCTGCAACGCCTTGCCGCTCAGGTCTTTCTTGGCGTGGGCGTAGTGCAGGCCCGCGGCAGCATCGACGGCGATCTGGCAGGCGTGGCCAAGCGGAATCATCTGCCCAAAGGCGGCGACCTTGCGCTGCAGCTTCCTGACGTCCTGCCCGTGCAGGAACTCCATCACCATGAACAGCGTGTCGTTGCCGCTGCCCGACGCCGGCACCTTGCCCACGTCGACGATGTTGACGATGTTCGGGTGCCGCAGGTCAGCAGCGACGCGGGCTTCGTCGAGGAACATCGCCGCGAACTCTCCGCCCGCCGACAGGTGCGGGAGGATGCGCTTGAGCACGACCAGCTTTTCGAAGCCGCCGTCGCCGCTCTGCTTGGCGAGAAAGACCTCGGCCATGCCGCCGTGCCCGAGTCGGCGCAGCAGCGTGTACTTGCCGGCGATGATGGGCGGCTTCATCACCGCCACGAGCCGCTCCGCTCATGAAGTTGACATAACGGCCGGACTGTCAACCCGAGCGTCAGCGTCAGCGTCGACGTCCCCAACGGCACGATCAACCGGTGGGGGACGCGCGACAGCATTCAGCGCTTGCCGGCCTTGTTGTCGTCCGCTTTGCCGACGCCAAAGAATTTTCCGAGGGTGCCGCCGCCGCTCGGGCTCTTGGCGCCCTCGTCGGCCTTGCGGTTCGCGAGGGTCAACCCGCGGTTGGCGCCGATGTGCTTGGGGTCCATCTCCAGGACCTTTTTGAAGGTGCCGCGCGCGTACTTGAGGTTGCCGGTCTCCATGTAGATCCAGCCCTGGAAGTCGCCGAGGGCGTTGGCCGCCGGCGCCACCTTCCACAGCTCCTGCAGCGCCCGCGTGGTCTTCTCGGCGGTGGCCGGGTTCTTGGTCGCCCACCAGTCGAGGAACAGCTTGTAGCCGCGCACCTCTTCATGGTTCGGCATCACGGCGACGATGCGGTCGATGAGCTTGGCGGCGCCGACGAGCTCGCCGCGATCGTAGAGCGACTTCACGCGCTGGAAGTCGCTCTCGGCCTGGAAGAGCGCGCCCACATCGGAGCTGCCGCCGCCGGCTTCGAACGAGTGCTTGGCCTCATACTCGCCGCGCTTGGCGTCGTTGCTCAAGGTCTCGTTCGCCTCCTGGATGGCCTGGAACACGAGCTCGAGCTTCTTTGACGACGAGCCGAGCTGCAGCCCCGCGAACGAGTCGGGGTGGAAGTCGCGCGACAGCTGGTAGAAGGCCTTTTTGAGCGAGTTGGCATCGACGCCTTTTGCGACGCCGAGGATCTCCCAGTGGTTCTTGCCGAACATCTCGGCGTAGCGAGCCTCGATGCGGGCCCGGGCCTGCTTCTCGTCGGCGGTAAAGGCGATGGCGGCGTCGGCCTGGACGTCGGCGGCCGATGTCTGCCTCGGCACGCGGCCCGACCCCGCTGACGACGACGCCGACATGACCTGCTGCGGTGCCGGCGGCGGCGTCGGCGTCCGCGGGGCTTGCATCGGCTGCGGCGCCGGCTGCGCCATCGAGATCGCCTCTTCAGAGGCCCGCACGGCCATCGTCGACATCAGCACGAACACCTGGCGGAAGCGCGTCGCCCGCTCTTGCGCTGTCGGCGACACCTCGAGCATCTGGGCCACGGTCGCGCGGCCGTTGATGGCGCGCGTCAACGAGTCGCTGCCGCAGGCCTGGGTCAACAGCGCCGTCACCTCTGCCCAGTTGTCGCCGGGCGCGAGGCGCAATGGACGGCGCGGGCCGACGTGGGGCTCGAGGTCTTTCTCAGAGGCCTTGATGATCCCCGAGAGCATCGATTCGAGCACCGACGCCGACGCTGCCGGCACGATGCTCGAGAATGCGTCGGTGGCCGTCCAGCGGAAGTGGCCCGTCATCGCCGGCGTGCGCTCGATGATGCGCGGCACCAGGCCTTTGTAGAGGAGCTTCATCTGGGCCTCGGTGGCCAGCCCCTCGCCCTTGATGACCTCGTAGATGCCGCTCCCGCGGCTGACGGCGGTGTCGCAGACCGACTTGAATTGCTCGGTCGTCAACGTCCCGTCTTTGAGCAGCTCGACGCCAATGTGCAGCAAGGGATCGCTGTGCTGCGCAAACACGGCGCGGCCGCGGTAGGCAAAAATGCGCGCTTTGCTGCCGGCGCCGAACAGCTCGAGGATGCCGGTGTGGCCCTCCTTGTGGATGCGCCAGCCCAGGAACAGCCCGGGCATCTCGAGCAGGTTGCCTTCGCCCGGCAGCGGCGACTGCGGCCCCGGCGCCCCCGGCGCCCCCGGCGACGACAACGACGGCGAGCCCGCGGGCGGCGGCGCCAACGGCCGCAGCGTGTCGATGAGCTTCTTCAGATCGAAGGGCTTGACGAGGTAGGCCTTGGCCCCGGTCGCCTGCATGTGGTCGGTCTGCTGCTGCGATCCCTTGAACACGCCGCTCATCAAGACGATGGCCGTCGACGGCGACTTCGCCCGCATCTGCTTGGCGACGTCGAACCCGGTCATCTTGGGCAGCAGCCCGTCGAGGACGGCGGCGTTGAAGCCCTGGGCCACGAGCTCAAGGGCCGCGGCGCCGTTGGCGACGGCGGTGACCTCGTAGCCCTCGGCGCGCAGGCCCTCGGCCAACGTCTCGCGCAGGTTGGTGTCGTCTTCAGCCAGCAGGATCTTCACGGCCACGGTTCTAGCCCGACCGCGCTTCCGCCTGCACGCCAGTGCCCGGCTCTGCGCCCGCGGCGCCGGTCCCGGTTGTCGACGACCACGCCCGCCGTGTGTGAGGCAGGAAGGCTCATTGGGGTGATCGGCCTCTCGGCCGGGGTCCCCGCGGCGCCCCGGTTTGAACACGCCGACCGCGCCCACCGCGTGTTCGTCGAGGTCACGACGCCGGAGAGCCGACGGGCAAGGCGCCATCCGGGAGCGTGGCCCGACCGGTGCAATGACTCGTTCAACGGCGCAGTCGCCAGCTTGAACAAGGAGTTCACCATGCTTTCCTGGGCTGTCGCTTTCTTTGTCCTCGCCCTCATCG
>JBKJNL010000707.1:0-3643 GCA_046593615.1 Myxococcota bacterium
GCTACCTCGGCAAGTGTTTGCGGGCCGGCACCGATCAGGTCGACGAAAAAGAAGGCGGCGCCGGCCTCGGCCTCTTCTACGTCTTCGAGGCCGTCTCGCACTTCGTCATCAACGTCACCCAGCGTCAGCGCACCGAGATGATCGGCCTGCTCGACGCCAGCGTGCGCTACCGCGAGTTCGCCCTGCGGCCGAAGTCGTTCAACGTCTTTGTGGGATCTTCTCGTGCATGAGCTGACCGTCACCGCCGCCAACGTGGGCGACACCCTGACCGCGACGCTCAGCGGGGCGATCACCGAGCTCTCCTCGTTCGTCGCCATCGTCGACGGCGTGCCGGTGCCCGCCGACGGCGCACCGGCGCGGGTGATCATCGACCTCGCCGGCGTCGATCACATCAACTCGTGCGGCGTGCGCGAGTGGATCAATCTCTTGAAGATGCTTGAGACGATGAAAGCCCAGGTCGAGCTGCGGCGCTGCTCGGTGCCGATGGTGCGCCAGATGACCATGATCCCCTCGGCGCGCGGCCGGGCCCACCTGGCGTCGGTGCAGCTGCCGTACTTCTGCCCATCCTGCGACGACGACCGCATCGTGCTCGCCGAGCTGCCGCGGGCCACGCCCATCGACGACGGGGCTGAGTGCCCGGTGTGCCACGCGACCATGGAGTTCGACGACAACCCCGTCGCCTACCAGCCGCTGCTGGGCGAGTAGCCGACCCACCGGTTGTCTCGACGCCGCCTCTGCCCCGTCCTCAGGGCGCCTCGTCACGGCGCTGACAGCTGCAGGCGCAAGCCGAGCTTCTCGACGCTGAAGCCGTCGGCGGTCAGCCACGGAGCGTCGACGGCGGCGACCGCGGCGACGACCTCGCCATCCTTGCTGGAGACCACGCGGCAGGCGACCTCGACGCCGGCGGGGGCCAGCAGCTTGCACACCGCGCCCTCGGTTTTCGCGCTCTCGAAGCGGGCCGTGAGGTGCCAGGTGCCGGCGTCGACGATGTGGCCGATGACGTCGTCTTTTTTCAGCCGCGCGCCCAGCGAGACGGCGGGCACGAAGGAACCGTCGACGGCAGCGACGACGAAGCGCGGCTTGCCGCCGACGTTCATCCCCAGCAAGCGCTGGCCGGCCACGGCTCGCGCGGCGGGCTTGACGAACACCTTCATGAGCTTGCCCGGCGCGGGAGCCGTGACCGCTGCCAGTTCCGGATGAGTCGCCTGCGCCACCGGCGCGCTGATGGGGGTTGTCGTCGTCGACGCTGCCGTCGTCGTCGCTGCCGTCGTCGTCGCTGCCGTCGTCGTCGCTGCCGTCGTCGGCACGGTCGTCGTCGCCGAACCTGCGGGTGCCGACGCCGGCTGTACCATCTTCACCACGATCGCCCCGAGCACGATCACCGCCAGCGCCACCGACGCGGCCAGCAACGCGCGGCGCCCCCAGCGAGCGCGGGGCGATGTGATCGACGCGGGCGCTGCTGGCGGAGCGGTCAAGGGCGGCGGAGCGGTGTCGAGAAACCCACCCACGATCGGCAGGTCGGTCGGCTCGTCGTCGTTGTTGCCCATCGGCAGCGCCCCGACCGCAGGCATGGCCGGCGCGATGCCGGGCCGCGCGATGCCGGGCGGCGCGGTGCCCGTCGGCGCGGTGCCCGTCGGCGCGGTGCCCGTCTTCGCGTTGAACGACGGCGGAGGCGACAGCGCCGTGTCAAAGGCGCTGTCGAGATCGGCGAGGGCGGATGCGTCGTCGTCGAGCTCGCTGGCGAGGTCGGCGGCCATGGCTGCGACACCCGGCGACAGCGATTCGTCGGGGCTCGCGAGGCCGAGCATCTTCAGGCAGCGGGACAGGCCGATGTCGGCGTCGATGTCGCTCTCGTCGATCTGCAGCGCCGCTTCGTAGAGATCCTTGGCGAGCTCGTAGCGACCCGAGGCCATGTAGATCTCGGCCTCGTCGATGAACCGCTGCGCGTCGGAGCGGTGGTTCGTGGCATCGGACGTCACGCGCGGGGCGTCGCCGACGACGACGAAGCCCATGCCCTTCATCTCGCGGTGGAAGCTGCGCACGTGGTCGGCCGAGACCGCGAAGCCGCGCGCCGCGCAGGCCCGGGCCACCTCGTCGGCGGTGCGCACGCCGTCGAGCAGGCGGGCGACGGCGTGCTCGATCTCCCACAGCTCCCAGGTCATCGTCCGCGTGGGGTCGACGATGCGAAAGGCCTGGCCGCCGGCCTTTGGGATGGGCAGCACCTGCAAGTCGTCGCGGAAGCGGCCAAGGCGCTCGTCGGAGCCGGTCATTGCCACGGACGCTACTCCCCGGAGGCGGTGCTCTGGCAGTTCTCGGCCGCTTGCAGCGCGAAGAAATATTTCCGGCGCGCGCCGCCGAATCCGTCCTGCGCGAATTTGCGCTCGCGCGGAACGACGAGAAGCGGACAGGGGGCCGCGGCGCCATTAGGATGGCGAGCGCCGTTCAGACCGCCAGCGACGGCGTCGAGAGACCAGCTTTTCATGGACCGACCGCTCCCCCGACTCCTCCCCGACACCGTGGTGCAAAGCACCGACGATGGCAGCCGGATCGTGGTCGAGCTGACCCGGCCGGGCGGCGGCCGCAAGAAGATGAGCCGCCGTCTGTACGACGCCGTCGAGATCATGGGTCGCTTTGCGACCTTCGAAGAGTGGGCGTCGGCGGTGGCCGCGGTGCACCCCAACGTCAACGCCGAGCAGCTCGAAGGCCTGCTCGACGCCCTCACCCGCGGCGGTTTCCTGCGCTGGCCGACGGGCGTGGCGCCGCCGCCGTCGTCGGGCCCCGAGCCGACGCTTGTGAGTGGCGTGCGGCCCCGCTGGTCGGCCGACATCGCCCCGGCCAGCGGCGTCCCCGGGCTGCCCCGCATGCGCCCCGACCTGCGCGTGGGGCAGGGCGAGCGCCCCGGCGCCGTCACCGTCACCCTCCCAGACGGCACCGCCTGGCAGCTCGAAGAGCGCGAGTACCGGCTGCTGGTGGCCCTCGACGGCACCCGCGACGAAAGCGCCGTCGCCCGCTTCTTCCAGGACAAGGGCCAGAGCTACGCCCCCTCGCAGCTGGCTTCCTTCATCCGGTTGATGGGCGAGCGCCGCCTGTTGATCAGCGACGACCCGTCGTCGTCGTCGCCTTCTTCTTCGTCGTCGCCGTCATCACCGTCATCACCGTCCTCACCGTCGCCGTCATCGCCCGCCGGGGTCGATGTGCCGTCCGTCCCGGGCGAAGGGGATGGCAGCGCCGCCGCGGCAGTCGACGAAGCCAGCGGCTCTCCGGGATCCGCGGGAACGGTGGGCGCGTGGGACGACGCCGACGCCGTCGCCGCTGCGCCCGAGGCCCGACGGCGGCGCCTGGGTCGTCGGCTGCGCCGGGTGCGGGTGCCGGCCGCGGTGCTGGCGGTGCTGGCGGTGGTGGGCTTCGTGGTGCGCTACCCGCTGAAGATCACGTACGAGTGCGACATCCAGCCCCTCGAGGTCAGCATCTTGCGCGCGCCCATCGACGGCGTCGTCGACCAGGTGCTGGTCGACGAGGGGCAGCGGGTCGCGGCGGGCGAGGTGCTGGGCAACCTGGCCAACGCCAACCTGAAGCTCTCGGTGGTGAAGAGCAGCTCGTCCCTCGACCGGGCCCGCGCCGAATTCGACTTGTTGAAGCAGGG
>JBKJNL010001035.1:0-8326 GCA_046593615.1 Myxococcota bacterium
GGCGATGCGCACCGGCACCGCGGCTTCGTCGGCGAGGTCGACGGCGAACACGCCGAAGCTGCGTCCCGCTTGCACGACGCCGGCGGTGCCCCACAACAGCGAGAAGCCGTCGGAGGCGAAGCCCGAGGCGTAGGTGCGTGGGTTCTGCGGGTCGGCGCGCTGGGCGATGGTGCGGGCCTCGGCGCTGCCGTCCTCGGTCGAGTCGTCGTCGAAGCCGAACACGCCGCCGCTGTCGTCGTCGCCGCGGGTGCCCCAGATGTTCTCGTCGGCGATGCCGATGGCCGCGCCGGCGCGTCCGTCGAGCAGCTCACCGCCGCGGGTCCGTCCGACGCCGAACTGGATGCCGACGCTGCCGTCGGTCGTGCGATAGCCGTCGTGCATGCACAGCCGGACCCGGCCGGCGACGGTGCAGCCGACGCCGAGGTATCTGCTGCTCAGCGACAGCCCGCCGGCCTGGCGGGCCACCGAGTCGCCAAACGAGAAGCGCCGCAGCACCACCCCCGCCTGGAGGGCGACGCCGTGGACGATCTCGAACTCTCCCTCGGGAGCGAGCCAGGCGACGTACTGCACCGGGCCTTCGACGCGCACCGCCAACGAGCCCGCGCCGCGCGTGGCCAGCGAGCCGAGGTCTTCGTCGACGTCGCTGACGGTCACGGCCGCGTCGCCGGCGGTGGCGTCTTTGTCGATGACGCGCACGCGGTCGGTGGCGCCGTCGCCGTCTGAGAGGAACACCAGATCGCCGCCGGCGAGGGCCAGGTTCATGACCCGTCGGCCGCCGGTTTCGCAGACGACGTCGACGGCCGCGCCCCCGGCGGCGGGCGCGCGCCGGATGCAGCCGTCGGCGCGGTCGGAGGCAAAGAACACCTGGCCGTCGTCGTCGATGGCGACGAGGGCGACGCCGGCTTCGCTGGCAAAGACCGGGGCGCCTTCGCCCTCGCCTTCGCCGCCTGCGCCGTCTTCTCCTTCGCCTTCTCCTTCGGCTGGTGCTTCTCCTTCGCCTTCGCCTTCGCCTGCGCCTGGCGCGCTGCCGGGCTCGCAGAGGGCGTCGGCGTTGCACACCTGGCCGTCGGGGCAGGTGCTCGGGTCGTCGGGGTCGCAGGCGGCCGCGGCGAGGCCGAGCACCTTGCAGCCCGACAAATGCGCCACGCCAGCGACGAAGGCGATGACGACGACGGAGAAGAGAAGCGGCGGGCGCGACATGGCAATCACTCCACGATCATCGAGGCGACGATGAGGCCGACGCCGACGACGACGGCGGCGGCGCCGACGCCGACGCCGACGAGGGCCAGCTGCCCTGAAGCGATGGCGTCGTCTTTGGTGGCTTCGGATGGGTTCGACAGGCGCTGCTCGGCGACGCCGACGACGGCACCACCGATGCCGGCGCCCACGACGCCGACGGCGGCCACGCCGGTCCCGGCCAGGAACAGCGGCGACGGAAACGTCGACGGCGGGGGCGGGGGCGGGGGCGGGGGCGGCGGCGGGGCGGCGGCCTCGGCGAGCGGCTCTTTGCCGTAGAGCTGGCGGGCAGCGTTCTTTGAGGCCAGGCGCAGCTTCTCGACAGCGCCAGGCACCACCTGCTCGGCGCGGGCCTCGACGATGGCCAGGGTGACGTTCATCAGCCGCACGTTCAGCACGAACTCGCTGCCGAGCTTGCCGAGCGATCCACCAATGACGCGCTCGGCGCCGAGGGCCGAGCCGATCTCCGAGAGGCACGAGTCGGCGCCGTCGGTGCACGCGGCCTTTGTGGCCTCGAAGTCGAGCATCTGGGCCACGTCGGCCTGGGTGATGACCTGGCAGCCCGACACCAGGTTGACCTCGTTGGCCAGCGTCTCGGTCAGCAGCGCCGGCACGTCTTTGTCGACGTCAGGCAGGTTCTTGCCCTGCAGGTTCAAGACGACGACGCGGCAGCCCACGGCGGCGGCGGCGGCGCCCGTGCCGGTCTCGGGGGTCGCTGGTCCATCGGCGAGCTGCGCGCGCGCCGCCGTCGACCACGCCAGCGCGAGCGCGAGCGCGAGCGCCAGCGGCGTTGTTTCCAACGACATCTTCGACCGCGCCTCTGGCGCCAGCGAAACAGACCGCGTTTGCATCGCCGCAGCGGTAGCGGGAAACGCGACCGCTGCAACGCCGTGGCCGCCGGCACCGGCGTGCTGGCCGTCGCTGGCCCCGACCCGAGGTGAAGAACCCGGCTGCGCGAGCCGTCGTCGGCGCGCACCGTTCGCATCGTGACAGCGTCGTCGAACCGACGCATCGTCCGCGTCGGATGATGCTGCGCATGCCCTCTCTGCCGCCCCTGGCCCGGTCTCGATCGACGCCGCCCGCCCAGAGCCTGGTGCGACCGTTGGCGTTGCTCGTCGCCACCGTCCTCACCACCGTCGTCGCCACCGTCGTCGCCACCGTCGTCGCCACCGTCGGCTGCCAGTCCGCGGCACCTGTGCCCGATGGCTTCGACAGCCCGCCGTTTGACCTGCCGCTGCGCGCGGATCTCGGTGAGCAGCTCGTCGACGACGAAGCCGCGGTCGTCGACGACACCCGCCGCACGCTGCTGCAGCTGGTGTCGCAGAAGCACACCGATGGCGTCGACGCCCGCGACGTGCACGCCAAGTCCCACGGCTGCGCAAAGGCTCGCTTCGTCGTCGACGCCGACGTCCCCGAGGCCCTGCGCCACGGGCTGTTCAAGACGGCGGCCTCCTACGACGCCGTCGTGCGCTTCTCGACGAGCGAGCCCCTGCCCAGAGGCGACGACTGGAACCCCTCGCTCAAGGGCATCGGCATCAAGGTCCACGGCGTCGACGGCGCCCGCTTCGCGCTCGCGGGCGAGGGCGACGAACGCGACACGCAAGACTTTGCGTTCAACAACCGCCCGGCGTTTCCCCTCAAGGACATCGTCGACTACGGCGCGGCCATGCGCGTGCGCCGCGACGGCGGGGTCGCCGCCGGCTTGTTCGTCGCCACCCACCTCTACGCGGTGCCGAAGCTCGTCATCGAGCAGAACCTCGTGCAGAGCCCACTGCGCACGATGTTCTGGTCGCAGACGCCCATCGCCGTCGGTGACGTCGCCACCAAGATGGCCGTGCGCCCCTGCCGCGTGCGCCACAACCGCGTGCCCACCGTGCGCGACCCGCAGCACGGACCCGACTACCTGAGCGCCACCGTCGGCCGCGAGCTGTCGTCGACAGCGGCCTGCTTCGATTTCCTGGTGCAGCAGCGGCCGCCGCCCGGCGCCGATGCGGCCCGCCGCGACGCGCGCTTCCCCATCGAAGACGCCGCCGTCGCCTGGCCCGAAGATGAAGCACCGTTTGTGCGCGTGGCCCGCCTGACCCTGCCGCAGCAGCAGATCGACGACGCGGGCTGGACGGCCTCGTGCGACGCGCTGCGCTTCACGCCCTGGCACGCCCTCGTCGAGCACCGGCCCCTCGGCAGCCTCAACCGGGCCCGCAAGAGCGTCTACGAGGTGCTGGCCCGCTACCGCGGCACGCACGAGGCCGGGTCGTCTGCTGCAGGGCCGCCCGGGGCCGAGGCCGGGCTTGCACCGTCGTCGACAGAGCCCTAACCCGACGCCATGAGCGCACCGGAGCCGTCGATGACGACGTCAGCGGCCATCCATGCGGGGCCCGAGGCTGGCGTCGTGGTGGCCGACGACGACGTGTCCCGCGCCGAGCGCCGCGTCGCCGATCGGCAAAAAAACGTCGTCAGCGTCGAAAAAGAGAAGGGCAACCTGCGCCTGTTTCCGGTGCTGTCGTTGGTGCTGCCCATCCCCGCGTTCTTCATCGCCGACTGGAAGATCGCGCTCTTCGTCTGCGGCTCGTGCTGGCTCTTCTACGCCGCGGGCCTCTACCTGAACTTCATGCACGTGCGAAACGCGCGGCAAGACCTCGAGAGCGCCGTCGCCGAGCTCGAGCGACAGCGGAAAAAGGCCGGCCGGGCATGACCACAGAGACGACGAAGCAGAAGGCCGCGCCAAAGAAAGCGTCGACGACAGCGCCAAAGACAGCGCCTAAGAAAGCGCCAAAGAAAGCGTCGACGACAGCGTCGAAGAAAGCGTCGAAGAAAGCGTCGAAGAAAGCCCCGAACAAACTGGCCCCAAAGGCGGCGACGTCGACGGATGCGCGCTCGGCGCTGATGGCCGCCGACCCGCGGCTGGGCAAGCACATGGCCCGGGTCGGTGCGTACGGGTTGGTGCCCGAGGGGCTGGGCTCGGTCTACGAGGCGCTGGCGAGGTCGATCGTCTACCAGCAGCTGACGGGCAAGGCCGCCGCCACCATCCTGGGGCGCCTGGAGAAGCTCGGAAAAAACGGGCTGCCGACGCCGGTCGAGCTGAGCCACATCGACGACGCTGCGCTGCGTGGGGTCGGGCTGTCGGGGGCCAAGGCCCGGGCGCTGCGCGACCTCGCGCTTCGCCAGCACCAGGGGCTCTTGCCCAGCGGCGCCGACGCCGCCCTGCTCGACGACGACACGCTCATCGAGCAGCTGTCGGCGGTGCGCGGCATCGGCCCGTGGAGCGTGCAGATGCTGCTGATGTTCCGCCTCGGGCGGCCCGACGTGCTGCCGGCGACCGACTACGGCGTGCAGAAGGGCTTCCAGAAGGTCTACGGCAAGAAGTCGCTGCCGACGCCCAGAGAGCTGCTGGCCTGGGGCGAGCGCTGGCGCCCGCACCGCTCGATGGCCAGCTGGTACCTGTGGCGGGCTCTCGACACCTGAACCGCCCCTCGCTAACCACGCCCCGACGGCTGCGACGACGACGATGACGATGACGGAGACGACCATGACCCCGACCGAGATGCTCGCCTTTTACGCCGCCGTGGCCATCGGCCTCGTCTCGGTGCTCTTGTTGCTGGCCGGCAAGCTGTCGCCGTCGAAGCCGTCGGCGATGAAGAGCAAGAGCTACGAGTGCGGCGTCAGCGACCCGCAACCGACCGAGGCCCGCTGGCCCATCCGCTTCGCGCTCGTGGCCATGCTGTTCTTGATCTTCGACGTCGAGAGCTTGTTCTTCTACCCGTGGGCCGTGCAGATCCGCGAGCTCAAGTGGCACGGCATCACGGCCATGGGCTCCTTCTTTGCCGTCCTCGGCGTCGGCTACATCTACGCCCGCGGCCGAAACGCGCTGCAGTGGAAATGAGCCTCACGGGCCGCTCCGTCGTTGTGGCTTGAGCCGTTGTCGCTTGCGCCGTTGTGCCTGAGCAGGGTCGCCATCGATCGTTAGACAGGCGCTCGCTTCCGGACCGTCCTGGAGCCGAAACAAACCTGGAGCCTCCATGTCCGTCTCGCGCCTCGTCTTTGCCGCCGCTCTCTCCGTCGCGCTCGCCGGTTTCACCGCCTGCGGCCCGCTGAAGTACGAGGTTCGCGGAACCCCGGCGGCCACCGGCGCCGATGCCGTCGTCACCGCCGAGATCGTGGCCGAGCAGAACCTCACCAAGCTGAACGTGATGGCAGCCAACCTGCCGCCACCCGAGCGAATCAAAGAAGGCGCCACGACCTTTGTCGTCTGGCAGCGCGCCAGCGCCGACGCTGTCTGGTCGCGCATCGGCGCGCTCGATTACAGCGCCGACAGCCGCAAGGGCGAGCTGAAGGACGCCAGCGTCCCGGTCACGGCCTTTGACCTCGAGGTCACCGCCGAAGCAGACGCCGCCGGCGCCTCGCCGTCGGGTGAGGTCATCTTCACGCAGCGCGTGAGCCAGTAGTTTGCTGGCGATCGTCGTCGTCGCCGCGGTGCTGGTGGCGGCGTCCGACGATCGCGCTCCGCAGGCGCGCGCAAGCGTGGTGGTGCTCGACGTCGAGTCCACCGTGCTCGACGCCGACGACCGCGCCGCCGTGCAGACCCGCGTGGCCCGCGGCATCAGCGAGGGTGCCCGCGACGCCGACGATGACCGCGACGTCGTCACCACCGCCGACTTGCGCCGCCTGGCCAACGTGGTCGCCGAGCAGCAGGTGCTCGATTGCAACGGCACCAGCGCCTGCCTGGCCGAGCTCGCCGGGGCCTACGGCGCGGCCTCGGTCGTCACCACCCGCGTCGGCAAGGTCGCCGGCCAATACGTCGTCGAGGTCGTCCTGCTCGACGCCCACACCGCGCGGGTGCAGAAGCGCGTCGACGCCAGCACCACCAAGAAGGAGCTGCTGGCCACGGCCCGCCGCCTCGGCCGGTCCCTGGTCGAAGACGGCGACGAAGGAGGCGCGCGGCCGCGCGGTCCGTCGTCTCTGTTGATCGGCGGCGGCGTCACCGCCGGCCTCGGCTTCGCGGCCGCCGTCGTCGGCGTCGTCGGCGCCGTCCTCGCCGAAGGCGCCGTGCGCGGCGTCAACGTCAGCGGTCCCGACAAGGAGCTGGGCTTCGCCGCCCGCACGCCCCTGGCCATCACCGCAGTCACCGGCCTCATCGTCGGCGTCATCGGCGCCGGAGCAGCCGTCGCTGGAGCCATCGAATGACATCACGGTCCGCCATCCTCATCGTCGTCGTCGTCGCGGCGGCGGGCTGCGACCTCTTCCTGGTCGACGACGGCTTTCCGTGCGCCAGCGACAACACCTGCCCCGGCGAGCTGTTCTGCGTCGACGGCGTCTGCCTGGCCGATCCCGGTGATGGCGAGGGCCAAGGCGACGACAAAGGCGGCGGTAAAGGCGGTGAAGGAGAAGCAGCCACAGGCGAGGGCGAAGGCGGCGAAGGCGGCGAAGGCGGCGAAGGCGGCGAAGGCGAAGGCGCAGGCGGAGAAGGCGGCGGCTTCGTGTTCTCCCGCCTGCGGTTGGGCCTTCCCTCCCAGCGCGTCGTCGTCGCCACGAGCGCCGACCAGGTCTGGGCCGCCGGGGCCACCGACCAGGCGTTGCTTGGCCTGTCCGCCCCGCCCGCCGGGCAGGAGCGCGTCTTCGTCGTCGGCGGCGTGCCGGGCGGGGTGGCGACGGTGCGGTCCCACGTGCTCACCGCGGCCAACGCGGTGCTCATCGAGCGGGCCGACGGCGACGGCGACGGCGCCGGCGACGTCGTCGTCACCGGTCGCATCGGCCCCTTCATCGCCGACGACGTCACCTTTGGCAGCGGTTGCGAGCTGTCGACTGCCGGGCGCTCATCGGTGTTCTCGCTCCAGGTGCGTCCGTCGGGCAGCTGCGCGACCGTCGGACGGGTGACGACGGCGTCGGCGTCGCGCGTGAACGTCTTTCGCGCGCTGCCCTTCCGCGCGCGTGGCGACCAGAGCATCTTTGGCGTCCAGCTCGGCACCGTCGCCGGCGACGAATTCCTCCTCGAGGTGCCGGAGCCCGGCACCGGGCCGCTCGACATCGGCTTCACCGATTGGGGCACGATATGGATCCACGGCGACGACGCCGGGCTCACCACGAGCACCTCCGACAGCTTCTTTCTCGCCGCCAGCGAGCCCGGGCTGCAGCTCGTCGGGGGCGCGAGCAGCTTCCTGACCGGCGAGCCGATCCGCTTCCACGGCATCACCCAGGACACGGGTGAGGTCTCGCGGGCCATCGTCGGCTCGTCGGTCGGCGTCGCGCGCGCCCTGCTGCTGCGCGACGACGCCGGCAGCACGGCGACCCTCGGCCTCGTCGCCGTCGGCGGCGGCGGCGGCGATGTCATCGTCGTTCTCGCCGTCGACGGCGTTCCCCCCGATCAGGCCTGCCCGGGGCTCGTGATCCTGCGCTTGCGTGGCCTGCAGACCACAGTGTGGAGCACGGCGCTGTGCGGCTCGCTGCAAGAGTTCGACGCCGTCGCCGTCGACGACGACGAAGTGCTGCTGCTGGCGTTCTTTGTCAGCGACGTCACCGTGGACGGCAACCGCCGGAGCGGCGCCGGGGTGATCGCCGCAGCCTTTGACCTCGCCACCGGCGGCCTCAAGGCCATCGACAACGGGCTGCTGTCGCCCGAGGAGACGGCGCCGCTGGAGCCGCCGTTCGGCGCCGCGCCGTCGACCTGCGCCGGCGACGAAGCCTGCGCCCTCGTCGCCCACCGCGTCCGCTGACATGCCGGTGTCAGACGACCAGCCGACGGCTCCCACCGACAGGTGTCGTGTCGCGCCTTGCGGAACCTTTCTAGCGTTCCCTCCATGTCGCCCACCGCGCACGCGCCACCGTTGTCGAACGTGCTCCTCGAGGCCTGCATGACCGGGCCGCGCCGGCGTCCCCTGGGGGCGTTGCTGGTCGTCGTCGCCGCCGCCTTGTGGGGCTGCTGGTCGCTGTTCTTCAAGAGCGCCGAGCGCTGGTCGTCTGCGCCGCTCACGGCGCTGACCGAGAGCGCGGTGGTGTTCGCGGTGATGCTCGTGACGATGGTGCCGCTGGCTCTGCTCACGCGCCGCCATCAGGTGCGGGCGGCCCGTGCATCGTCGTCGTCGTCGTCAGCGTCGTC
>JBKJNL010000896.1:0-2655 GCA_046593615.1 Myxococcota bacterium
GGCATCGGCATCGGCATCGGCATCGGCATCGGCATCGGCATCGGCATCGGCATCGGCACCGGCGGTGGCCAGCGTCGCGCGGCCCCTCGTACGATCGCAGCACTGCTGGGCTGCAGCCCGGAACACAGCCGATCAGATGGACCGGGTTGCCGACGGCGTGCCCGTGACAGTGGGTGTTTCGCGCCGCCGGTCTCGCGTTGAATGGTGATGTGAATCAGGCGACTCGCCTGGTTCGATGTGTCTTGAACTCTGCGTCGTGCTCGGAGAAATGAATGCGTTTTGTTTGGCTTGGTCTCCTGCTCTCGACGGCTGCGCTTGATGCGCGCGCGGAAGGCGACGTCTTTGCCGTGATCCCCACCGAGAGCTTTGGCGACGTCGCGCTGCGCGCCAAGCACATCTCGGAGATGATGCACCTGGCCCTCGCCGAGCGGTCGCTGAAGGTCGCTCCCCAGATGTCCGCTGCCGAGGTGCTGACCGGTGATCACGCAATGGTGTGTGCCAGCAGCCACCGCGCTTGCGCCGAGTCCATCGGGACCGCCACCGGAGCCAGCAAGGTCATCTGGTCGGCGCTGTTCGACGTGAGCGCGGGCGGGCCGACGGCCTACAGCCTCAGCCTGGAGCTGTTCGACCTGCGGTCAAAGACGTCGACGCCGTCAAGCAAGCGCAGCGGCGACATCGGCGAGCTGGTGACCTGGGCCCAGCAGCAGGTGCTGGGCTACGCCGGCATCGAGACGGTCGGTGGCCTCACGATCCTCGACATGCCCGTGGGCACGGAGATTCTCACGGACGGCATCGCCAAGACCCGCACGCCCATGGTCTCGGCCATCAAGCTGCCTCCCGGTCGTCACGAGGTGGAGCTGCGCTACGCCGACGCCAGCCCGTGGCGCGGCTTCGTCGAGATCAAAGCCAACGAGACCGTCTCGCTGCGCCGCTGCGTCGAGGGCAACGCCGTCGTCGAATGCACGAACGCCGCGCCAACGCCGTCGCCAGACCCGCTGTTCATCGGCGGCGTCGCCAGCCTCGGCGCGGGCGTCGTGGGGCTGGCTGTCGGTGGCGTCTTTTCCGCCGTGAGCGGCGCGGCTGCCCAGGACTACAGCCAGACCGGCCCGGCCGACCTGACGCAGGCCCAGGTCGACGGCGCCTTGCTGTCGCGCAACATCGCCCTCGCCTCCGTCGTCGTCGGCGCCGGCGCCACCATCGCTGGCGCCGGCGTCGTCGCCGCCTCAATGTTCCTGGAGTGACCGCATGATGAACCACATCTCTCGTCTGGCCCTGGTGCTGGTGACCGTTCTGGCCGCTGCCTGCGCAGAGGAATGTCGCCTCGACAACGACTGCGGTGAACGGGTCTGCGCCATTCCCGCGGGTGGCGAGGTCGGCTTGTGCGTCGACGACGATGCGCCGGCCGCTGCCGCCGAAGGCGAAGGAGACGTCGGCGACGGCGAAGGTGAGGGGGAAGAAGGCGAAGGCGAAGAAGGTGAGGGCGAAGGCGAAGGCGAAGGCGAAGTTGCTTCCGTCGTCATCCTGAACGGCGCCAACCCCGTCGGCGCCGACCTCGTGGTGTTGGCCGGCGAGACCGTGACCCTCACCGCCGAAGGGCGCCGGGCCGACGACTCCATCGTGGAGGTGGTCTGTGACTTCACTTTGGCCGGCGGAGCAGGGCTCGTGACCGACAACGGCACGTCGGTCACCGTCGATGCGACGTTGGCGACGCCGGACACACCGACGGCGACCGTCACCGCGACGTGTGGTGGCGTCCCCGCCACAGTGACCGTCCGTCCCCTGGTGGTGAGGGCCTCGCCGCCGGCGGTGCTCCTCCCAGGCGCGATCGCCGCCACCGACATCGTCGACGTCAGCGCCGGCGCCAGCTGCACCATCAACGGAGGGCCGACGGCGGCGTTGGACGACTCCGGCGACGTCACCATCGTGTGCTCGCTGTTGGGCCGTTTTACCGCGGCCGTCACGTTTCCCGTGTTGATTCAGGCGACCATCAACGAAGCCAGGACCCGCCTGGTGGTCGACGCCGGCGCGCTCGCCTTTGACGTCGTCGGCACCGGCCTCCGCGGTTGCAGCGTGTCGCCGACGTCGACGCCTACGCCGGCAGCAGATGTCGCCGCGGGAGGGGGACTGGTCGGTTTCCCGAGCACCGGCCCTGCGGATGTGGCGTGGACGTTGACCTGCGTCGGCGCAGGCGCAGGCAACGACGCCGAGTTGGTGTTCAAGCCGGTGGTCCACTTCGGGGCTGTTCCCAACGCGGGCGCTCTTGTGGCTCTGCCGCCCGCTACCGCTGCCATCATCGGTGATGTCGGTCTCGGAGGAACGGGCGATCAGCTGACACAGAATGTTGCGCCATTCATTTTCGAGGTGGGCCACCTCGCACTGCAAGCCGTCACTGGCAGCCTGACGATCAGCAATCCGAACGGAACAGCGAACGGGGATCTGCGACTCAATTTTGCTGCGCTGCGGCAGGTTGGTGGTGTTTTTGATGTTACGTCAGCGGATGATTTGAAAGGCTTCAGTACGTTCAATGCAAATGCCACCAGCTTCCCCGTGCTGCGCGACGTGGGCGGTCTAACCATCTCGAACAACCTCGAGCTGGCAGGCGGCGCGACCGAGTTCCGCGAGGTCGCGCTGCCGTCGCTGGCGACGGTCTCCGGC
>JBKJNL010001033.1:0-6541 GCA_046593615.1 Myxococcota bacterium
ATCGAGCCCGACCGACGTCGGTGGTGACCGCGGCAGCGCCGATCGCAGCGCCGATCGCAGCGCCGATCGCAGCGCCGATCGCAGCGGCTCCGATGTCGGCGACGAGCACAAGAAGCCCCCCGCCGCCTGATGGCAGTAGGGTCGCCGCCCATGGACCGGCTCACCCTCTTAAAGAACATTCCGCTCTTCGATGAGCTCTCCCACGACGAGCTCGTGGCCCTGGTGCCGCGCTTCGCGGAACGCAGCGTGCGGGCCGGCGAAGACGTCTTTGTCGCCGGACACAGCGGCGAGACGCTGTTCCTCATCCAAGAGGGCGGCGTCGACATCCACACCGGCGACGGCAAGGCGCGCACGGTGCTGGCCTCGTTGTTTCCCGGTCAGATTTTCGGCGAGCTCTCGTTGTTCGACGGCTCGCCGCGGGCGGCGACGGCGACGGCGACCAAAGATGGCCTGGTGCTGGCCCTCGAGCGCGATGACTTCATCCAGTTCTTGAAGACCCGGCCCGACGCCAGCATCAAGATCATGAGCGAGCTGGCCCAGCGGATTCGATCAACCAATGATTTGTTTGCCAGTCAGGTGTCTCGTGATGTTCTTGAAGAGGCCGAAGACAACCTGACCATCGGGCAGAGCATTGCTGACACGGTCGCGAAGTTCGGCGGGTCGTGGAAGTTCATCATCTTGTTCTGCGGCATCATGGCGGTGTGGATGGGTGGCAACATGCTGCTGGGCGACCCGCGGGCCTTTGACCCGTTTCCGTTCATCCTGTTGAATCTCGCGTTGTCGTCGACCGCTGCTTTGCAGGCTCCTGTGATCATGATGAGTCAGAATCGACAGTCGACGAAAGATAAGCTGCTCGCCCAGAATGATTACCTGGTGAATCTCAAGGCCGAGCTCGGCATCCAACAGATGTTGAAAAATCAGGCCGAGGTGTTGCAGCGCCTGGCCCTCGTGGAGCGGCACCTGGGTCACAAGCCGCACCGCTCCGCAGATCCGGACTGACCACCGGTCGGCGTTGCCCCTCAAGTCGCCTTCAAGTCGGCGGGCGCGGGCGGCGTTCGACGACGGAATCCTTGGCTTCAGCCCAACGCACGCGAATTGAGCAGCAGGTGCCGCCCCGGGCCGCGCAGCGCTCTTCGGTGGCGACGACGTCAATGGCGCCGCAGAAGAGCATGGCGCCCTCGACCCAGCCCATTGTGCCTTCGCAAAAAGCCGGGTGGTGCTCGGGGCAACGGAAGCGCGAGGCCTGGATCTCGCGGCGCCCCCGCAAGACCTCCCAGGAGCCGTGGGAGTTGTAGAGGCGCCAGATCTTGACGGACATGTCGACGAACAACCCGGGCGACAGCAGCATGGCCACGGGCTTTGCGACCCGCGGGAAATCCTTCAGGGCCATGAAGCGACCAACCTCGCGCAGCAGCTTGTAGTCGCCCTTGCCGAACACGAGGTCGATGGTGGCCAGCAGCCTCGCCTGGGCGCTGAAGGTCACCCACGTCATCGAGCCCGGACGCAGGTCGACGCCGAGCTCTTGCACGACGTCGGGGGGCAGTGCGGCCAGCAGCTGTCTCACCCCGGGCTCGCCGTGGTGGTGTCGGACCCAGGCCACCGCGGCCCGCGGGTTCATGCCCCGGGTGAAGCTCAGCGCCGGCGGCGGCGCGACCTCAGTGGGCTGCTCGCTGACGTCGTCGAGAGTGTTTTCATCCAGGAACGCATCGCCCACCGCCGCAGCCTACCCCGGTCGCGGCTCAGCGGGCGGCGAAGGAGGCGACGTCGACGTCGGGGAAGATGCAGTCGCGGGCTTCCATCTGCGCGAGGTCGCTCTCGTTGAGCGTGCCGCGCTCGATGTTGGCCAACAGCCGGTGGGCCCGCGAGAGGTGCACGACGGGGCGGCGCTGGGCGTAGCCCATCTGCGTGCCCATCGTCAGGATGAAGGGCCAATCTGAAGATTGGCCAAGCATCACTTCGCGCGTCGCCTGCTGCAGGGCGCGACCGAGCAAGCCGCCCGGGGTGGCGCCGTGGCGCGCGACCGCTGCCGACAAACGCTCTTTGGCGTCGTGCACGCGCTTCCACAGCCAATCGTTGATCGGGTTGCACCACACATCAAAGGCGCCGCCGTCGCCCCACGACGACACCGCCGGATACGAGACCTGCTGGGTCGGGTGCTCGCACAGGTAGGTCCATGCCGAAACCGGGCGGGGGCAGGCCATCTGTTCGCCCGAGGGCGACTCGATGCTGCCGCTGTCGAGCAGGCGCAGGAACTTGTCGAGGAACCACGGGCCCTCGTGCCACCAGTGGCCGAACAGCTCGGCGTCAAAGGCGGCGGTGATGCAGGCGTCTTTGCCGATGGCGGCCTCGACGTCGCGGGCGTCTTCGGTGCGGCGGCGCGCGAAGTGCCAGGCGTGCTCGGCGACGGCGGCGGCGGCGGCCAGCGGGTCGTAGGGCTGCTTCTGGTCGAGGCCGACCTTGCCCGTGATCTTGTGCAGCTTGACGCCGACGTTCTTGCGGGCGCCGGTGCCCTGCTTGTGCACGGGGTCGAGCCAGGCCTCGGGCGCGTCGTAGCCGAGGTCGCGGTAGAATTCGCGGTAGCGGAAGTCGCCGGGGTAGCCCTCCTGGGCGCTCCACACTTCTTTGGCGCTGCCGGGATCGCGGGGGAACAGCGCGACGCCTTCGGGGCTCCACAGCGGGCGGTAGACGTCGCTCTGCGGCGGCGGCCAGGCGAACCGGACGGCGCGGTCTTCGCAGAACGTGAACGTGAACTCTTCGTCGGCGAGGACGTCGAGGGCCATCGGGTGGATTCCGCACTCGGGCAACCAGATGCCGCGCGGCACGAGGCCGGTGAAGCGCTCGTGGGTCTTCTTGGCTTCTTTGACCTGGGCCCGGATGCTCTGCTCGTCGAGCAGCACCGGCGCGAGCCCGTGGGTCGCCGCGCAGGTCATCAGCTCGACGCGGCCCGACACCTGGTGCTCGGCAAAGGCGCGGGCGAGATCGCGGCCGCAGAGGTCCCAGCGGTGCAGCCCGCGCTCGGCCTCGTCGATCGAGCAGGCCAGCGCCATCGCGAACGGGCTGTCACCGCCGTGCTCGCCGGTCTTTTCCAGCGCGCGGCGGGCGAGCGTCACGCGGGCTTCGAGCGCGCGCGTGGTGCGATCGCGCAACAGCGGCACCGCCAGCATCGACAACAACGGCGGCGACAGGCCCAGCGTGATCTGGGCTTTGACGCCGTCACGGGCCCAGCCGTCGAGCATGTGCAGCAGCGGCAGGTAGCAGTCGGCCACGGCCTCGAAGAGCCAGTCTTCTTCGAGAAAGAACTCGTGCTCGGGGTGGTGGAGGAACGGCAGGTGCCCGTGCAGGGCGATGACGAGCGAGCTGCTCACGGCTGCCTCACGGCCGAAGCCGATGACGACGACGACGACGACAAAGAAAGAGACGACGACGACGACGGCAGCGTGCTGCTCGATGGGCTGCTCGCGGTTTTGGTGCCGATGCCCGTAAAGGCCAGCGCGCCGGCGGGGCGGTTTTTCATCCACAAGGCCGAGCCCGCGCCGCCGGTTTCGAGGCCGTCGTCGTCGGGGGGGTCTTGCCGGGTGGCTTCGCCGAGGTTCACGACGCTGACGCCCTTCGGCAGGTCGGGGCGCAGCAGGCCGGCCTTGCGCAGCGCGCGGCGCGAGGTGCCGGGGGTGAGCGTGGCCTCCCACAACGGGCCGGGCGGGGCGGGGCGGGCCGGCGGCATGATCGCGAGGTTCGACAGCGCCACGCGCACGCCGTCGAGGACAAGGGCGGCGGCGACGGCCACGCGCTCGCCGGGGACCTCGACGTACCAGCCGGGGGCCGAGGCCTCGATGTCGACGACGAAGCTCGGGTGCTGCGCGAGAACGTCGGCGGCGTCGGGCGGGTCGCCGAGGGTGTCGCGCACAAAAATGTGCAGCTGCGCCGGGCGATCGCGGGGGAGCTCTTTGTGGAGGTCCCAGGTGAAGAACAACATGCGCGGCTTGACGGCGACGCAGCGCAAAAAGGTGCGCTCGTTTTCGGGCAGGAACAGCCGCGGCTCGCGGAAGCGGGGCAGGGCGCTGGGGTCGTCGCCGTCGGTCTCGGGCGCCGGCTGCGATCGCGTGCCGCCGCCCATGTTCGAGGAGTGGTTCGACGACGCCGACGTCATCGCGCCGTGGACATGGGGCTGCTCGGGGCCCGCGCCCGGTGACGGACCGGTCACGTCGGGCAGCAGGATCGACAGGCGGGCCAGGGCCTCTTTCAGCTCGTCTTCGCGCAGCCGCTCGACGTCACGCAGCCCGTGCGCGCGCAGCAGCTTCACCAGCTGGAGGCGACGGGGAAACGGCAGGCTGCGCATGCGGGGACCTCGGGTGCTGTCTGTGTCTGGTCGTATCCCACACCCTGCATGACGCAAGGTGTCGGTTGCGCCGCCCGTGGTGCTGGTCGACGACGCCGCCGAACCTAGCGATTCCCCGCCGGCGCAGCGGTCGAACGGGTTGGCCACACGATCGCCCGACCCGGCGGCCGGGATCAACATCAACCCATCGTCCGACCCCGAACCATGACTTGTCGGTCACATGTCGGATGAAAGCGTGACTGCTTGGTCCTATTTCTCGTGGCGTGGTGAACGAGGAGGTCCAGATGACGATGCTGACGACGACCCTGAAGACGACGCTGACAACGCTGACGACGACCCTGGCGACGACGCTGCTGGCGGTGGCGCTGGCCACATCGGCGGGTTGCCAGAACCAGGTGACGACCGATCCCGGGCACGACGACGACGAAGACCCCGAGCTCAGCTTCCAGGGCGGCGAGCTGCTTGAGCGCTTCGCCACCGAGGGTGATCGCGCCGTGTCGCCGGTGCTGGTCGTCGAAAACGGCGCCAACCAGGTGGCGCTGATGGCCGAGTCGGTCGTCGATCAGGTGCCGGTCTTGGCCCGCGGCGTCGACGGCGACGTCGTCGGCCCGTGGGTCGCCGCCGAGTGGACCTTTGCCGAAGACGGCTTCTTTGCCGGCCGCGCCGTGCTCGGCGAGACGTTCCTCGGCGTGCAGATCGCCGTCGCCACCGACGACGCCGAAGCCCTGGCCGCGCTGACGTTCTCGGCGGTCCAGGTCGAAGACGGCGTGGGCGAATTCGGCGACGCGTTGACCGAGCCCCGGCTCGAGGCCCAGGCCCTCGCCCCCGAGCTCGCGTTTGTCGGCGTCAAGGACCGCAGCAGCTGGGGCGCCCGGGCCACGCGCTGCTCGACGCGCGACGGATCCTTCAACCGCATCGCTCTGCACCACACGGCCTCGCGCAACACCGGCAACGTCGGCGCCATGGCCCGGCAGATCCAGGCCTATCACATGGATGGCCGCGGATACTGCGATGCCGCTTATCACTTTGCAGTGGCGCAAGATGGCCAGATCGTCGAGCTGCGGCCCTTGCCTTTCCGGGGCGGTCACACGCTGAACAACAACACACAGAACATCGGTGTTGTGTTCATGGGCTGCTTCGACGCCAGCTGCGGCAACGACCAGCCGACGGCCGCGCTCATCAACGCCGGCGCCGGCATCGTCGCGATGCTCTCGCGGCTGCACGGCATCGCCATCAACGCCGACCGCGTGCGCGGCCACCGCGATCACGCCGGACAGTCGACGGCCTGCCCCGGCGGCACGTTGCACCCCCGGCTTGGCGACATCCGCGCACAGGCTGCGCAGATCCTCGGCGGCGTCAACAGCGCGCCCCCGCCCCCCGCCGGCCCCCCCGCGGCCGCCGGCTGCGGCGTCCTTGGCGTGAACCAGGCGCTCGGGCGCGGGCAGGGCCTGTCGTCGTGCGGTGGCTCGCTGAGCTTCGTGCACCAGGGCGACGGCAACGTCGTCGCCTACGACGCCGGCCGCGGTGGCAGCGCTGTCTGGTCGTCGGGCACCAGCGGCCAGGCCACCGACGCCCTCGTCATGCAGGGCGACGGCAACCTCGTGCTCTACGCCCCCGGCGGGCGTCCGATCTGGTCGAGCGGCACCCACGGCCAGCCCAACACCGTCCTCGCCGCGCAAGACGACGGCAACGTCGTGCTCTATGCGCCCGGCGGCCGCGCGGTGTGGTCCAGCGGCACCAACCGCTGAGCTGACGACGACGCCGCCGACGACACGAAGAAAGCCCCGCGATGTCGCGGGGCTTTCTGTTGTCGGGGTTGTCTGCTGCGGTCAGTTGCAGCTGGCGCCGACGATCTCGGGCGTGGGTGAAGCCTGGAAGCTGAAGACACGCGAGCACCTGCTGGCGCGCAGGACGATGATGCCCACGCCGCCGCCGCCGCCGCCGCCGGCGTTGCCATCGCCGGACGCGCCGCTGTCGGCGTTGTCGCCGGCGGTGTCGACGAAGCCGCCGTTGCCGCCGTCGCCGCCCAGGAGCTGGCCGCCGAAGCCGCCGAGGGCGACGCCGTCGCTGCCGTCGGCTCCCTTGGCGCCCACGCCGCCTTCGGCGTCGTTGTGGCCCTCGCCGCCGCCGCCGCCGTGGGCCCGCAGCGCGCCCAACCCCTCGAGCCGCAGGGATGCTGCTTCGAGCAGGATCCCGCCGCCGCTG
>JBKJNL010000114.1:0-4485 GCA_046593615.1 Myxococcota bacterium
GTCGGCGTGCGCGGCTGGTTCGGCACCACGGTGCAGGTCGCGACGAACGGGCCGCGGGCGTCGACGATGACCTCGGTCGTGTAGCGGACCGGCAGGCAGTCGCTGGCTTGCAGGTTCCGGTCGCGCTCGACGGCGAGCAGGATCTCCATGTGGCTCTGGCAGATGGTCTCGGCGGTGGCCCGCGCGCGGCGCTCGGCGATGAAGCGCGAGGCCATGGCCAGACCCGCCGCCGTCGACGTCAACACGATGGCCAGGATGGCGCCGGCCACCATGGCCTCGATCAAGCTGAAGCCGCGCTGCGCGCCCGCCGACGATCGCGGTCTTGCGGGACCGAGCGGAGGACCCGGGACGGCCGCGCGAGCGGCACAGACCCTCACTCGAGAAACACCTGGCGCGCGCGCGGGATGCGGTCGGGCACCGCCCGCGGCGTCGGGCTCGGCGTCGTGCGCGTGCCGAGGTCGGTGATGCGGGGGGCGACGACGATGGCGCCCGAGGCGTCGAAGCTCGGCACCACCGCGCCGTCCTGGCGGAACAAGATCGTCGCCGTCGTCGAGCGTTGCTGCAGCGAGACCAGCGTGTCGGTGGGGCCCGCGCCGGCGTTCACCGAGCGGGCAAAGGCGTCGACGAACAAGGCCTCGCCGGGCAGGAACGACACCCGCGCCGTCAGCTTCTGACGCTCGCGCTCGCGCTCGGGGCCCGGCGGGAAGACCACCGGCATCGGCACGCGGTACGAGACCAGCGTGTCGCCGCCCGCCGCACACGGACCGTTGCCGGTGGCCGCGCAGATGATCAGGATCTCGTTCTCCATGCCGCGGTTGACGTGTGCGTTGCGCTCGCGCTGGATGAACGCCAGCGCCGCGGTCTGGTTCTGCGTGTCGTCGAGCGCCTCGGAGGCCCGCGCGGTGAGCCCCAGGGCCACAGCCGAGATCACACCGACGACGGCCGTCACGGCCATCATCTCCACCAGCGAGAATCCACGATTGCGCACCACGCTGTAGGGTACAGAGACCACCCTCTCGCGGGCAATTCGCGCGCCGTCGCTTCGGCCGGGTGCGCCAGGGACGACGTTGCGCATGACCGACCCGCCAGCGACGGCCACGCCGTTTTCACGCTACGAGCTGCGGGCCCGCATCGGGCGCGGCGGCATGGGCGTGGTGCACCGGGCCTGGGACACCGTCGACGACCGCGAGGTCGCCATCAAGATCGGCGACATCCCCGGCGAAGAAGAAGCCGCGGCCCGGTTGCTGCGCGAGATCCGCCACGCCTCGGCTGTGCGCCACCCCCACATCTGCCCGGTGCTCGGCAGCGGCACCACCGACACCGGCGCCGTCTTTCTGGCCATGGACCTCATCGATGGGCCCACCTTTGTGCAGGTCGGCAAGGCCAAGCGCTCGGGGCCGAGCATCTGGATCGAGGCCTTGCGCGCCCTCGTCGACGGCCTCGCCGCCGTACACGACGCCGGCATCGTCCACCGAGACGTCAAACCGCAAAACGTGATGTTCGACAAAGACGGCACGCTCAAGCTGCTCGACTTCGGCATCGCCCGCTCGGCCCTCGACGACACCCTGACGCTCACCGGCCAGGTGATCGGCACGCCGGCCTACATGAGCCCCGAGCAGGCCCGCGCCGAAGCCGTCGACGTGCGCTCCGATCTGTTCTCGGCGGGGCTCACGGTGGCCTCGCTGGCCGGGGGTGGCGCCTCGCGCTTCGACACCTCGTTCACGCTGGCCCAGAAGGTCTTGCGCGCTGCCTACTGGCCGCCGCCGATGCTCAGCCAATTCGACCCCGCCACGCCCCCCGAGCTCGAGGAGCTCTTTGGCCAGGTGCTGACCAGCCAACCCGCCGATCGCGTGGCCTCGGCGCGCGCGCTGCTGCAGCTCATCGACACCTGCCCGATCCGCCACCCGCTCGGCGAGCGCTGGCTCAAGGACTGGGCCGTCGGCCGCATCGACGACGTCGCCGTCCGCAGCTTCGACGCCGTGCGCGAGGTCGAGCGGGCCCGGGCCCTGCCCCGCGATCTCGAGAGCCAGACCGCCCGCGTGCTCGCCTGGCGCCGGGCCTCGTTGCTCGAGGCGACGTCGACGACGGTGACGGCGCTCTACGAAGAAGCCGGCCGCGCGGGCTTCCGCTTCGACGACTTCGACGAGCCCCGCCAGAAGGTCCTCGCCGAGATGGAGCAGAAGCCGCCCGAGCCCGACCTGCTCCGCCGCAGCGCCGAGCTGTTCCGCCGCAGCGGCCACATCGAGGTCGCCACCCGCCTGCTGGGTGCCTACGTGCGCCTGCGCCCCGACGACGTCGCCGCCTGCCGCACCCTCGACCGCAACCTCTACGGCACCGCCCACTCCTCGAGCATCGCCCGCGGCATCCGCACCGGCGGCCTGGCCCGCCCCTCGCTCGCCAACGAGCCGACCCACACCCTGTACGCCGGACCCAAGAACACCGACCGCACCGTCCCTTTGCCCGGCGTGTCCTGGCCGTCGTCAGCGTCGTCGTCGTCAGCGTCCTCGTCGTCGTCGTCGCCGGCTTCTGGGGGCGCGTCGTCGTCGTCTTCGGGGCGCGCGTCGTCGTCTCAGCGCGCGTCGTCTGCGCGGCTCACGCCCGGTGTGGCCGAGCAGCCCGGACTGCCGCGCTGGTTGGTGCCGCTGGTGGTGCTGGTGATGGCCACCGGGTTGACGTGGGTGCTCATCGCCACGGTCCGCGCCGCGCGCAAGGAATTCACGCACCAGGAAAAGGCCATCGCCGCCACCGAGACCCAGATGGTCGTCGACACCCGCCTCGATCTCATCGACCAGGCCGAGGCCGCCCTCGTGGCCCACGACGCGACCGGCGCCATCGACAAAGCGACGCGGGCCCTGGGGCTCGACCTGTCGGTCGAGAGTGGCCGCCGGGCGCTGCTCCTCCGCGCGCGGGCCCAGATCGCGCTGGGCAACCGCGGCGCCGCCCGCCGCGATCTCGAGATGTATCTCGAGCGCGCCACGTCGTTCTCCGATCCGAATTTTGGCGAGGTCAAGCGCCTGCTGGCCAGCCTCGATGCGCCCGACCTGGGCCGCCCCCGCGAGTAGCCGGTCACTGACCCGACGGCGCAGGCGGACCGAACGGGAGCACCTCGGTCGAGGTCTGCGCGAGGCCGCTAGGCTCACGCCATGGACGACCCGCGGGCGATCACCACCTGGCTCCACGACGTCGTGGGAGCCGCCCCGACCTTTGAGCCCTGGGCCCTGAACGTCGAGCTGCGGGCCGTCGACGAAGAGAGCCGCGTGCAGAGCAACCTGCCGACGACGGTGCTCGTCTGGTGGGTGCGCCCGCAGAGCTGGGGCCTGAACGTCACGGTCGGGTCGGCGTCGTCGTCGTCGTCGTCGTCGGTCTTTCGCGCCGGCTCGGGGCCCACGCAGGTGGCCGAGGGCGGCGATGCCCTCGCCCTGCGCTCGGCGTTGCCCGGCCTCGAAGGCGTCGGCGATTTCATCGCCTACCTTGAAGAGCGCTTCCAGGTCCGCTTCGACCGCGACCGCGCCGACATCGCCGGCGACTTCGACGACGCCGGCCGCGCGGCCTTGCGGGGGTGGCTCACGGCCACCGCCGAGGCGATGCGCGCCACCTTGAGCAAGGGCCAGCTGTCGGCGGTGTTGCGCGCGGCACTCGCAGACACGGATGCAAGCCGAGACAATCAACCGTCCGGGGATGAGACAGCGACGGCGACGTCGGATCCTGCGCAGCACAGTCGAGGCATGTCGTTCACCGCCGTCCAGAAGTACCCGCGCTATCGGCTGAACGCTCCCGTCGACGTCGTCACGGCGTCGGCGGAGATCGAGCAGACCGCGACCGAGAACATCTCCCTCGGCGGCATCTTCATTCGCACCGCTTCGCCGCCGGCCATGGGCACCCCGGTGCGCCTGCGGCTGCGGGCCCTGTCGCAGCAGGGTGAAGAGACCATCGGCCTGTTCGGCAAGGTCGTGCACATCGTCGACGCCGGCGTCGCTGCGCAGAAGTCGCTGCCGATGGGCGTGGGCGTCCAGTTCGAGGGCCTGCCGGCAAAGACCGAAGAGGTGCTCGGCCGCTTCGTCGACAACCTCGCCCAGCAAGCCCAGCGCGAGCGCGCGTTGTTGGCGCCGGCGCGCTTCGCCACGCCGACGATGGTGCAAGTAAAGACGCCGCGCGTGGTGCTGCAGGCGCTGTGGGACCAGAGCCTCAAGCACGGCGGCTTGTTCGCCGAAGGCGACGCCCCGCCGCTCGGCACCGGGGTGCGCGTGTTCATCGGGCCCCTCGAGCTGAGCGGCGAGGTCGTGCACATCGAAACGGGCCCCTCACCCGGAAATCCGGGTGGCGGCCCCAGGGGCGCCGGTCTGCAGTTGAAGGACCTCGACGGCGGCAAGCGCGAGGCGCTGACGCGCTTCCTCGACGGCACCGTCGAGGAAGCGCGTCAGCGCCTCGCGCTTGCCGCCGTCGAGGTCCCGCAACTGCAGACCGGCGCCCCGGGGGCCGCCACCC
>JBKJNL010000283.1:0-4791 GCA_046593615.1 Myxococcota bacterium
CGCGCGGCGCCGCCCACGACGTCGTCGAAGCCACGCGCCGCGGCCGCCCCGACGACGACGACGACGACGACGACGACGCCGGGGACGCCGACGAAAGCGGCGGTCACAAAGGCCACCGCCAAGCCGCCGAAAGAGCGCGCGATCCGTCTGGTGTCGACGGCGGCGGGGCTGAAGCCCGAGCTCAAGGCGGCCATCACCTCCGCGCTCAACGACGAAAACCTCGATGGCGTCGACGTCGGCTTCATCGCCACCGACGTCCGCACCGGTGCTGTGCTGGCCGAGAGCGGCGCCGACGCGCTCATCAACCCGGCCAGCAACGCAAAGATGATCACCTCGGCCGCGGCCCTCGACGCGCTCAAGCCCGAGTACCGCTTCAAGACCGAGTACTACGTCCAGGGCACGCTCAAAGACGGCACGCTGTTCGGGAACCTCGTCGTCAAAGGCTACGGCGACCCGACCATCGTCTCGGAGCGCATGGGCCGCGTGGCCAACGAGCTGCATCTGTTTGGCATCGAGAAGATCACCGGCAACGTCGTCGTCGACGACAGCTGGTTCGACGCCAACGAAGAGGCCCGCGGCTGGGAGATCGAAGAGGCCCCCGACCGCGCCTATGCCGCACCGGTCAGCGCCTTGATGGTCAACTTCAACGCCATCGCCATCTACCTGCGCCCGGCCAGCACGCTGGGCGCGCCGGCCATCGTCAAGGTCGACCCGCCGAGCGAGCGCGTGACCCTGACCGGTGAGGTCATCACCGAAGCCGTCGGCGGCGGCGTCCACGTCGTCTCGCAAAAAGACGACGACTCGCGCATCGGCGAGATCGCCGAAGCCGCGCCCGGCCTGCCGTCGGGCGGCACGCTCTTGTCGATCGAAGGCTCGATGGGCATCCGCGAGTCGCCGGCGCGCATCTACCGCCGCGTCTACGATCCGGCCCGCCACTTCGGCTCGACGTTGACGTGGTTCCTGCAGCAGCGCGGCACCAAGATGCGCCACAGCGTCGTCAGGGGCACCGTGCCCACCGGCGCGCGCTTGATCCTCGTCGACAAGAGCCCGCCGCTCAAAGAGATCGTCGACGACCTCAACCACTACTCGAACAACATCATCGCCGAGACCCTCGTCAAGGCGATGGGCGCCGAGGTCGTCGGCGCCCCCGGCACCTTTGAAAACGGCCTGGCCGTCGGCCGCAAATTCCTCGAGACGCGCGTGGGTCTGGCACCCGGCAGCTACGTCTACGAAAACGGCTCGGGCTTGAACGACGTCAACCGCTTCACCGCCCGGCAGCTGACGATGCTGACGCGCACCGTGGCCGCCGACTTCGAGATCGCCACCGAGTGGTTCACGTCGCTGGCCGTGGCCGGCACGCAGGGCACCATCCACCACCGCATGCGCGACACCCCGGCCGTGCGCCGCCTGCGGGCCAAGACCGGCACCTTGCGCGGCGTGTCGGCGTTGTCGGGCACCGTCGTGCAGCCCGACGGCAGCGTCGTCGCCTTTTCGATCCTGGCCCAGGGCTACAAGGGCGGCGCGTCGTCGATCTGGAAGGTGCAGAACGCGCTCGGCGCGGCCCTGGCCTCTGACGGGCTGTGGCACCCCGAAGAAGAAAAAGAAGACGGCGAAGAAGCCCACGTCGTCGCTGGCGTCAGCGCTGGCGCCAACGCTGGCGTCGACGCCACCAGCAAGCCGATCGAAATGGCGGCCGGCGGCGGCTAGCCCCGCCATCAAAGATCGCGGCCAGCGGCCGGCGCGCACCGCATGAATCGCTGGTCTGGCGCGTTTGATTGTTGCCGCACTTTTTCAGGGCCATTTTTCAGGGCCATGCCGTGAACGACGGCCGCCATTGGTTGGTAGAAGGCCCCCTGTGAACCAGCGCCGCCCCTCGCCCGTCATCGCTTCCGTCGCCGTGCTGCTCGCGCTGCTCGGGCCGCTCTCGTCGACGTCGGCGCGGGCCACGCCGCCGGCGGAGTTCACCAAGCCCGCGGCGCTCGTGCCGAACGTGGCCTTCTGGAAGAAGGTCTACATCGAGTGGTCGATCAACGACATCGCGCTCCACGACGAAGAAGACCTCGGCATCGTCTACCGCGTGACGCGCGTGCCGCAGCGCGGGGCCAAGAACGACAAGGGCCTCGGCCGCAGCGAGGCCATCAACAGCGCCCGCGCCGAGGTCGAGGCCGCGCTGCACAGCCTGCAGAAGAAGCAGCCCAAAGACGACAGCAAGCTCGAGGGCGTCGAGAAGTCGGTGTACCTCGCGCTCAAGGCCAGCCCACGACCCGATAAATACAGCCGCATCGCCAAGATTCGTGCACAAAATGGTCTGCGCGAACGCTTCATCGAAGGATACGCCAAATCCGGCCTCTACGAGCAGTTCATCAGCGCCGAGCTGCAAAAGGCCGGGCTGCCAAAGGAGCTCATCGGCGTGGCCTTTGTCGAGAGCCTGTTCCACACCGGTGCGCACTCCAAGGTGGGCGCCGCGGGCGTGTGGCAGTTCATGAGCTACACCGGCCGCGAGTACATGCAGCTGAACTCGGTCATCGACGAGCGTTGGGACCCGATCATCGCCACCGAGAGCGCCGCCAAATACCTGAAGCAGGCCAAGAACCTGCTCGGCACCTGGCCCCTGGCCGTGACCTCGTACAACTACGGCAAGTCGGGCATGAAGGGCCTGGCGAGCGCCGCCGGCACCAACGACTTCGGCGTCATCCTGGCGGTGAGCAAAGGCAAGCGGTTCGGCTTCGCTGCGAGAAACTATTACGCGTCGTTTCTGGCAGTTTTAGAGATATTGGATGAGGCCCCGGTGCGTCTGGCCGGTGTCCAGAAGAAGCCGCCGTGGTCGTACGACGTCATTCGCCTGCCGTACCCCGCCTATGCCACGCAGCTGACGGCCACCGGGGCCCTCGACCAGGCCACCTTCGAGTGGCTGAACCCCGCGCTCACCGACGACGCCGCGCGCGGCAAGCTCCCGCTGCCCCATGGCATCTCGCTGCGCGTGCCCCGGGGCAAGGGCAAAGAGCTGCTCGTGAAGCTCGACGCCCTGCCCGCCGCCGACAAGAAGCGCGGCATGCTGGCCATCAAGGCCGTGCACACCTGCACCGGTAAACAGTCGATGACCGACATCGCCAAAAAGTATTCTCTGGCGCCCGATGTCCTGGCGGCGCGGACCGGCGTTCCCGTCGCGGCCATCCCGGCCAAGGGACAAAAATTGCCCATCCCGCCGCCGTCGGCCAGATACACGTTGTTGCCCGAAGCCCGTGGCATGCCGTTGCCGCCCCTGGCCGAGGCGCCGCCGGTGCTGCTGGCCGACGCCGCGACGTTGCTGCCTGAAACTGACGACGAGCCCGAGGTGCCCGTCAAAGCCGTTGCCGTCGCCCGCCGCCCCGACCCGCTGCTCGTGAAGAAGCCCGACCTGTCCGCGGGCGTCACGGCCCTGACCGGGGTCGTCAAGGTCACCGGCGTGCGCAGCGAGCCCCTGTGGCGCGCCCTGCCCGGCGTCGACGTCGTCGCCGGCTCCTTCGATCTGGCCCTGCCGCAAGTCGACATCCTCAGCGGCCAGGCGCCGCCGTTGCCAATGGTGCCGGTGCGCGACGCCGACGATCTCGCCGACGACCTTGTCGGGGCCGCGGGCAACAGCTGATGCTCGCCGCCCTTTTGCTTTGTGCGCTCGGCACGGCGCCGGCTCCAGCGCTGCCTGCGGTGCCGGTGGCTCCCGTGGTGCGCGGCGCTGCGCGGCCCGACGTCGCCAGCGTCGTCCCCGACACCGCCGACTACGACCGCCTGTTGTTGGCCGCGGTGCGCGGCACCCGCGTCGACTACGCCGTCGTCGCCCGCGAGCGGGACGTGCTGCGCCGCTACCTCGCCGCCGTCGCCGCCGTCGACACCGCGGCGTTGCAGCAGGCGCCGGTCGCCGTGCGCGCCGCGTTTCAGGTCAACGCCTACAACGCCACCGTTCTCGACGCGGTCGTCGCGGCCGGCCTGCCGGGCAAGCCGGGCAGCACCGTCCTCGACGTCAAAGGCTTCTTTGACACGCAGACGCATCGCATCGCCGGCGTGCCGCTGACGCTCAACCAGCTCGAAGAGCAGCTGCGGGCCGTCGATCCGCGCGTGCACTTCGTCGTCAACTGCGCCGCCGTCGATTGCCCGCCGCTCTTGCACCGCAGCTACGCCGCCGCGACGTGGGAGCAGGACCTCGACGCCCAGACGCGGGCCTTTCTGGCGCGGCCCGAGCAACTGTCGGTCGACGCCGACAAGGGCGTGGTGACGACGACGCAGCTGCTCGAGTGGTACGGCAAGGACTTCGACAGAGGCGGCGGCATCGTCGTGTTCCTGCAGCGCTTCACCCCGCACGTGGTGCGCGGCCGGCGCCTGGTGTTTCGGCCCTACGACTGGACCTTGAACGCAGCACCCTGAGGCCCCGTCGACCGTGCCGAAGTTGGGACCGCAACGGCGCCGCGGTACGTTCCCGGATTCAGCTCGGGAGCCGGTCATGCGTCAGGTCGTGTTCGTCGTTGTCCTCGCCGCCTTGCCCGGCAGCGGCTGCGACCTGGTCTTTGGCACCCGCGAGCTCGCGGGCCTCGCCTGCAGCGCCGACGGCACCTGCCCCGACGGGCTCGGCTGCGACGAGGCCACCGGCACCTGCGGGGGCAAAGGCGAAGGAGAAGGAGAAGGAGAAGGAGAAGGCGAAGGCGAAGGAGAAGGAGAAGGAGAAGGAGAAGGAGAAGGCGAAGGCGAAGGCGAAGGCGAAGGCGAAGGCGAAGGCGAAGGCGAAGGCGAACCGCTCTTCTCCCTGACGTCGCTGGGCAG
>JBKJNL010000409.1:0-4825 GCA_046593615.1 Myxococcota bacterium
CGCTGTCGAGCAGCGACGGGGTCGTCGTCGCCGCGCAGCCGTTGGCCCGGCGCCAGACCTCGGCGGACGCCGTTCCGTACCGCAAGGGCACCGTGGTGTCGGGCTCGACATGCACGACGAGAGCGGCGGGGGCGGCGGCGACGCAGGCGGTGGTGTTGACGACGTTGGCGGCGGCGCGCGAGACCGCGGGGTCGCCGTCTTCGAAGCCGCCTTCAAAAGTGGCGATGGCGGTCAAGCCGCCGCGCAAGCAGGCCAACGAGTCGACAAAGAAGCCGCCGCCCGAGAAGCCGACGGCAAAGGTGCGGCTCTGGTCAACACACAGGTCGGCGCCGACGTCGGCCAGCACCGCCTCGACGAAACGGATGTCGGGGTTCTGGGCCGGCTGGCTGAAGGTGTCCCACGAGAGCTGCGCGGGCTCGAAGAGGTTCAGGTTGCGGCCGTCGACGTAGACGACGATCGCGTCGGGAGCGAGGTTCGAAGCCGCATCGGACTGCGCGCCCTCGAGACGAAAATCGTTGCGCGTGCCCGAGCCCGGCGTGCCGGATCGGTCGCAGCGCCGGGTGGTTGTGTTGAAGCTCTCGCAGGTCTGGTCGCCGTGAAAGGCCAACACCACGGGATACGGGCGCGTGTTGTCGTAGCCCGACGGGAAGCGCACGCCGTAATTGCGGCCCACGCCGTCGACGGTCATCGGGATCGGATAGAGGAACTGCACGCCGTCGGCCTGCTCTCGATAGACAGTGCCGCAGCCGGCGGACGGCACGGCGAGTTCGCCCTCGCCTTCGCCTTCGCCTTCGCCTTCGCCCTCGCCTTCGCCTTCGCCTTCGCCTTCGCCTTCGCCTTCGCCTTCGCCTTCGCCTTCGCCGACGGCGTCGTCGTCGACGCAGATGCTGCGGGTGGAGGCGCACACCGGCAGCGGCGGGAAGCCCTGTGACAGCAGGCAGCGCTCACCGGCGGCGCAGCTGGCGCAGGGTTCGCCGAGCGTGCAGCCAGCGAGCGTGCAGTCCGACGCCGACGTCGCCTGAAAGAAACCGAGCTCGGCGCCCGCGTCGTCAGAGCAACGCTGACCGACGAGACAATCGCGCTGGAAGCCCTGCTCGTCTTCGTCGACGGTGCCGTTTTGGTTGTAGTCGCGCGCGTCTTGCGCGCAGAGCGCGTAGCAGATGCCGTTGAAGAACCAGTCCTGGCCCGTGATGTCGGCCGTGCAGCGCACCGCCGGAGGCACGGCGAGGTCGCGGTAGCCGGCGTCGTTGCAGGCGCGGTGCTCGCCTTCGCGGTAGCCGCACAGGAATTCGGCGGGCGCGAGGAACGAGCCCTGCTCGACGACGGCCTCGGGGGCCACCGGCACCGCCGTTCCACACAGGCCCTGCAAGCGCGCGCATTGTCCGGCCCCGACGCCGGTGTCGATGCACTCGAAGCCCGCGCCGCGGTCGCAGTCGCAGCCGCGGTCGTCGACGCCGCGGCACTCGCTGAACTGGCAGCCGATCTTGCTGTTCTCGTCGGCGGGGTTCTGCAGCTGGAAGTCTTCGATGAACAGGTCGAGCGCGGCGTGCGCGCAGGCCTCGCCGGTGGGGCAGCCGATGGGATCGCGGCCGAGCGCGCAGGTCACCTTGCACTCGGTGCGCAGCAGGATGTCGGTGCTCGACGGATCTTCGGGGAAGCCGAGGTCGATGAACGCGCAGGTCAGGCCGTTGTCGCAGCTGTCGGGGTCGAGCAGCCCCAGGCAGGCGGCGTCGACCTCGGTCACCGGCGGCACGCAGACGGCGGCGATGCCGACGTAGGCCGCGGCGGCGCTGTCGTAGATGATCTGCGTCTGGCAGGTGGTGCCCGCGCCGCACAGCGCCGGGTTCTCGATGCCCTGGCCGGCGCCGTCGTCGACGACGCAGCTCTTGCGGCACACGCCGTCGACCGCGAGCACCGGGCTGATGCACGAAAATCCGCCGGGGCAAGGCACCACGCCATCGAGCGTGCAGGAGTCGCCGTCGGCGTCGACCTCGCCTTCGCCCTCGCCGCCTTCGCCTTCGCCTTCGCTGGCCTCGCCTTCGCCCTCGACGCCTTCGCCTTCGCCTTCGGTGCCGCCGCCGTCGCCCTCGCCTTCGACGATGATCGTCGGCGGTGGCGGCGGACACGCTGTGATCAGCAGCGTGGTCAGCAGCGTGGTCAGCAGCGCGGTCAGGAGCAACGAGCCAGTCGGGAAAAGCAGGGCAGAACGCACGGCAAAACGCATGACCGGAGCGTCCCACACGGCCCCTGCCTCGTCGACCCGGCGACGTCGCTGGCACCGGAAGAACGACGCAAACGGCGCCCGCCCCGGGGTTGCCGTCGTCGCCCGGAGGAGCATGTTTGGCGCCTATGGCGAAGTCGAAGAAGAAGACCAGCGAACGGCCCGCCCTGCTGGTGGCGGCCCCCGACGGCACCGTCTACGAGCACCCGACCCTGGAGATGACCCTCGACACGGGCGTCGAGTTCGTGCGCGTGACCCAGCGCGACGTCATCCCCCTGCCCGACGACTGGGACTTGATGGCCATGCCGGGCACGCGCCCCGTCGGCTACGACCCGCAGAGCGGCGCCTTCGAGACCGTCGAAAAATTCACCGGCGAAGACGGCAAAACGTTCTCGCCGTGGGCCGTCGCCTGCCACCCGCCGCCGGGCTACGTGCGCGCCTTTCACGCCGCCGCCATCTACACCGACGCCACCCACCCCGACATCAAGATGGCAGCCCTCGCCGAAGAGGTCGCCGCCGCCAAGCGCCGCGACGCGGCCCTGTCGCAGAAGCGCGGCGGCAGCCTGAAGATCCTCGACACCCTGGGCTCAGACGACGCCCGCCCGGGCTTGCCGTTGTGGGCCTACACCGCCGTCGGCGCCACCGGCAAAGGCACAGTCGCGGCGCTGTTCCTCGCCGACGAGACCACCCGATGGGCCGCCGACTTGTTCTACAAGCCGGATCTCAAAGAGAAGATCAAAAATCGTCTCGCGCTTGATCCGGACAACCAGGTCTTGCAGCAGCTGGGTCAGTGCGCCGGCGACTATTTGTGCACCTGCGCCGCCAACGTCTTCTACGAGCGCTGGGAGGGTGCCGTGCCCATCGCCCCGGCCTGCACCGCGGCCTGCCTGGGCTGCCTGTCAAAGGACGCCGCCTTTGGCGCGCCGACGCCGCAGAAGCGCCTGAAGTTCCAGCCCACCAGCGACGAGATCGGCCGCGTGATCGCCCACCACCTCGAGCGCGCGCCCGAGCCGATGATGTCCTTTGGCCAGGGCTGCGAGGGCGAGCCGACCATGGACCACGACGTCATCGTCGGCTCGGTGAAAAAGGCCCGGGCCATCACCCGCCGCGGCATCATCAACATCAACACCAATGGCTCGCGCCCTGAGACCATTCGTGCGTGTGCAAAAGAAGGGGCCAGCGCCCTACGGATTTCGATCAATACCTTCGACCGCGACGTGTACACCATGTACTACCGCCCGGCCGACTACGACTACGACGACGTCATCCGCTCCTTCTACGTGGGGCGCGACGAGGGCATGCACGTCTCGACCAACCTGCTCATCTGGCCCGGCTGGACCGACCAGATGGCCGAGGTCGATCGCATCTCGAAGCTCGTCGACGACGGCGCGCTGCACATGATCCAGCTGCGCAACCTGTGCGTCGACCCCGGCTACTTCCGCCAGGCCCTGCCGCCCCGAGAGAAGCGCGGCATGCTGCTCGGCATGAAGGGCTTCGTGAACGAGCTGCACAAGCGCCACCCCAAGCTGCGCTTCGGCACCTTCAACCCGCGCCTGGCCGCCGACTGGTACGGCGAGGTCCCGGCCCTGGTCAGCCGGCTCTGATCGTTCTTGCGACGAATACGACTGCGAACGCGGACCGCAGACGACGACGCAGACGGCGACACAGACGGCGACACAGACGGCGACACAGACGACGACGCCAACACGATCTGGCGCGCCGTTTCGTCGGGTGATCGCGCTCCGCGTCGGCCTCGGCCTGCAAGGATTCGAGGGTGTCGCCGTCGATGACTTTGACCGCGCGCTTGCAGCGGACTTCAACCTTGCGCGCATCGGCAATGGCGCAAAGGTTCGGCCCACGCGCTCGACGTCACAGCGCCGCTGTCCGCCCCTTGCGGCTGCCTGCCGTCCTGGAAAGGTCAGACCATGCGCTTTTTCGCCGCCTCCTCCTCCGTCGTTCGCGCCGTTCCTGTGGCGCGCGTCGTCGTGCTCGCCGCCTTTTCCGTTGCAGTCATGCTCGGCGCGGGCTGCTTCGCGCTCGACCGGCTCGATGGCATCGCCCCCGGCAGCGTCAGCGGCACCGCCGTCAACAGCGCAGGACCGGCCGGAGGGGCCCGCGCCGACCTGCCCCCGCGCCTCGCCCGCGCCGACGACAACGGCGATTTCGTCGTCGGAGGATTGCCCATCGGCTCGCACGTGCTGCGGCTCGCCGAAGACGTCGACGGCGACGGCGCCAACGACCGCGTCGCCTTCCGGGCCTTTGCCCTGGCGCCGATCATCACGCCCACCGGCGTCGTGCCCTCGAGCGTGCTGCTCGGCGACGTGCGCCTCGAAGGCACGGCGATCTTGAACGCCCGCGTCGTCGTCGATGACGGCGTCGAGGGCGAAGACGCGCCGCTGCCCGGCGCCCGCGTCGTCGCCTACAAGGTGGCCGATGAGCTGGCCGGCGTCGAGCTGGCCGGCGACGTCGGCGTGGACGCGTTCGCGGGCGAGGTGCTGCCCGGCGACAGCCTGGCCCTCACCGACTCCGACGGCCGCTTCACGCTGCCCGGCGTGTCGCCCGGCGCTGTGCACCTCTTTGTGGTCGGCGACGTCGACGGCGACG
>JBKJNL010000474.1:0-5128 GCA_046593615.1 Myxococcota bacterium
GGGGGTCTGGGGGGCTCCCCGAGGAAGCCCGTCGAGGGTCGGTGCGGAGCTGCAGGCGCCCCTGCGCCGAGACGTCGAGCGGCAGCTTGTCGAGGCGCTGGAGGTGCAGCCCGCCGCGCGCGGCGCGCTCCAGGCGGCGCTCGATGTCGTCGGCGTTGAAGGGCGCGTCGTCGAGCAGCACGAACAGGGTCACGCCGGCCGGCGACGACGCCACCGCCGGCAGCGGGGCCAGGGTGTCGAGCACATCGTCGCTCTGGCCCGCAGGCACGGCCCGGGCCTCGGCGTGGGGGCCAAAGGGCGGCAGCCACACCCGGCCGCCGTCGTCGTCGACGCCGACCACGAAGGCCCAGCGGTCGCCGGCCTGCAGGTTGGTGGTGGAAAACGCCAACAGCGACCCCACCGGACAGTCGAGCTCGCCGCCGGTCTGGCGGGCGCCGGCGCTGGCGTCGTCGACGACCACGCCGTCGTGCAGGCAGCGCACGCGCACACCCAGGGCAGCGGCAGATGCGCCGCGGGCACGCAGATCGTCGGGTCCCGCGGGACCGCCGACGACGAACAAGCCGAGGCAGGCGGCGGCGGCGGTGAGCGGGGCCAGTGCGCCCCAGAACGGTCGGCGGGTGCCAGCGTTGGTGCCAGCGTTGGTGCCAGCGTTGGTGCCAGCGATCGTCCCAGCATGGTGCGCAGAAGAAGCGTCGGCGCGGTCGAGGTCGTCAAACAGCTGGGCCAGCAGCAGGTCTTTCTGGCCGCCCGAGAGCCCATCGTCGGCCGGCCGCTCGGCGGCGCGCAGGGCGGCGTAGGCGGCGCCGACGACGTCGTCGCGGGCGACGCTCTGGCGCACCTGGGCCCGCAGCAGCCCCGCGAGCCAGGCCCCGAGCGGTCCTGGAGCGAGGAGGGTGCCGCCGGCGTAGCGGGGCAACAGCCAGAGGGCGACGAAGCGGGGCAGCATCAGGGCTCCTTTGGCGTCTTCGGGTTCACGGGTGCTCTACGACCCAGCAGCGAGCTCCCGATCGTGACCCGGGCCTGCTCGAGAAAACCCGCCTGTCTCAAGGCGGCCAGCAGCGCGGTGCGCAGCGCAGTGTCGCGCTTTCGCACGCGGATCTCGCTCCAGCCCAGGACCTGCGCGGTCTGGGGCAGCGAGCGCCCTTCGTCGAAGCGGGCGGCGAACAAGCGGGCGTCGTCGGCGTCGAGGGCCTGCTTCCAGACGTCGACGATCCGGGCCAGCTCGCGGGCTTCTTGTTCTTCGCGGGGGTCGTCGTCGGCGCGCAACACCGGCATGTCGGCGGGCGCCCGCGGCTCGGTGCGGCGCTCTTTGCGGGCCCGGTCGATGACGACGTTGCGGGTGATGACGTTCAGCCAGGCGCCATAGGGCCGCAGCCCGTCATAGGTCTGGCGCGCGCTCGGGGCAAAGGCCTTCAAGAACACGTCGTGCACGAGGCTCTCGACGTCGTGCTCGGCAACGCGCGCGGCCCGCACCTGGCGGGCCACGTCGTCGCAATAGCTGACGAACACCGTCGCGAGGGCGGACCGGTCGCCCCGACGAAAGCCGTCCAGCAGCGCCCGGTCCTCCTCGAGCAGGGTCATCCGCCAGCCTGCTTCATGGGTCTCGTCATCGTCGCTTGCTTCGGCGTCGCCATCGTCTTCGTCTTCAGCGTCGTCTTCACCGTCTTCTTTTTCTCCGCCGTCGTCGTCTTTGCCATCTTCTTGACCGTCGGCGCCGGCTCCCCTGGGCCGGCAACGCCCCCGCACCGCGACGACGCCGGGCCCAGGTGGCCGGGCCGGGACGCGCCTGACAAGCCCTACGCGGGTCCGCGCCGGAGCCGATCGACGGGCCGAGCGTCAAAGGATTCCGTTGTGGTTCCGGGCGCTTGCGAGCCTACGGGCGACTGGGGTGTCGGGCGGGCGATCGCGGTCCGGCTGCCCAGACGTAGGATGGGGAAGACATGGAGGTCTTCATGATGATTCGTCTGCGCCTGGCCTTTTTGCTGTTGTCTTCCGCCCTGGTCGTGCCGCTGTCGGGAGGTTGCTCGGGCTGCAGCGAAACCCCCGGCGACGCGGGTGGTGAAGAAGGCGAGGGAGAAGGCGGCGGCGGCGAAGGCGAAGGAGAAGCCGCCGGCGAAGGCGAAGGCGAAGGCGGAGCCAACCAGGCCCCCATCGTCACCATCGCGGCACCGGCCAACAACGCGACGTTCCGCCAGGGCGCCAGCGTGCAGTTCAACTGCTCGGCCGTCGACCCCGAAGGCGGCGTCATCGACAACGCGGCGTACGCGTGGACCTCGTCGGTTGACGGCGCGCTCGGCACCGGCGCCAGCATCCAGAACGCCCTGGTGAGCATCGGCACGCACACCATCTCGTGCTCGGCCACCGACGACGGCGGCGCCACCGGCAGCGCCGCGATCACGGTCGAGGTCTTTGCCAATGCGCTGCCCGTTGTGACCATCACCGGTCCCCGCGACGGCTCGTTCTTCTTGCCCGACGCGAGCATCGACTTCACCGGCTTCGCCACCGACCTCGAAGACGGCGCTGTGCCATCGGCCTCGCTGCGCTGGACCAACAACGGCGACGTGCTCGGCGCGGGCGCGACGGTGCGCACGGCTCTGCCGCTCGGCGTGCACGTCATCGCGCTCATCGCCACCGACGCCGACGGCGCCGAGGGCCGGGCGGAGATCACGGTGACCATCACCAACAACCTGCCGCCGGTCTGCAACGTCAACGCCCCGGCCGACGGCACCAGCGTCATCGCCGGCCAGAGCGTCACGTTCGTCGCCGGCTGCAGCGACCCCGACGGCACGGGCGCCATCGCCAACGCCAGCTTCAGCTGGGAGAGCGACCTGCAGGGCGCGCTCGGCTTCGGCGCCAGCATCACCCAGGCGCTGGTGACGGTCGGCACCCACGTCGTCACCGTCTGCGCCGTCGACACCGTCGACGCCACGGTCTCGGGCTGCACCGACATCACCGTGGTGGTGCGGGCCAACCAGCCCCCCACCGCGTCCATCGTCGCCCCGGGCGCCGGCAGCACCGTCGACGCCTGCAACCGCGTCGACCTGCGCTGCAACGTCAGCGATCCCGATGGCCAGAACGTCACCGTGCGCTGGCTCGAGGGCGCCACCGTCATCGGCACCGGCAACAACACCTCGTACGACCCGACTTTTGGCGGCGCGCACACCGTGCAGTGCGAGGCCACCGACACCCTCGGTGCCATCGCCACCGCCACGGTGAGCTTCAACGTGACCTCGCCGAGCGTCGCCATCGACAACCCCGCCGACAACGCGGTCTTTGCCCCCGGCCAGAGCATCACCCTGCGCGGCGTCGGCTGCAGCTCGGCCGTCGGTGATCTGACCGGCGCCCAGCTGACCTGGATGGACGGCAACACCGTGCTCGGCACCGGCTCGCCCCTGACGCTCGCGGCCGGCCTGTCGCCCGGCACCCACGAGGTCGTGCTCATCGTGAACGACGGCAGCGGCCAGGCTTCGACGTCGGTGACGATCTTCGTGTCGACCCCGCCGACCGTGACCATCACCTCGCCGGCCGACAACACGCTCGTCAACAGCAACGTCGCGACCTCGTTCACCGGCACCGCCAACGATGCGCAAGACGGCGCCCTCACCGGCACCTGGAGCGACTCGGCCGCCGGCGTCTTTGGCAGCGGCAACGCGGCGTCGACGACGCTTGCGCCCGGCAAACACCTGGTGACCTTCAGCGCCACCGACAGCGCCGGACAGACCGGCAGCGACACCGTGCCGGTCTTTGCCACCCCCAACGGCGCGGCCTTTTCGACGCTGTTCCAGAACCGCACCCTCGGCACCGCCGTCGTCGACGTCCTCGTGGTCGGCAACGACATCTTTGCCGCCACCAGCCTGGGCGTCACCCGCCTCAACCTCGACATGACGGTGTCGACGGCCCTGACCGCGGTGAACTCCGATCTGCCGAACAGCAACGTGCGCGACCTGACCTTGCTGAACGACGGCACCATCGCCGTCGCCACCGCCGACGGCCTGGCCATCGGCTGCGACCGGGATCTCAACTGCGCCCGGATCCTCGACGACAACAGCGGCGTCGGCTTCCAGACCAACGACATGCGCGCGGTGGTGCAGCTGTCGAACGGCCGCCTGGTGGTCGCCACCACCAACTGCCTGACCGTCATCGAGACCGGCGCCAACACCGGCCTGGAATTCTGCGACGGCGACGGCGGCGGCGACCAGGCACAGTCCAACGGCTCGCGCCGCCTTGCGGTCGACGCCAACGACGACGTGCTCGTGGCCTGGGACGCCGACAACGCCGCCTCCGTCGTGGTCGTCGGCGGCAACCTGACCAACGACCGGGCCACCGAGTTCACGACCATCGATCGCGACAGCGGGCTGCCCTCCGACACCGTCTTTGACGTCGCCTTTGGACCCGCCGGCGAGCAGCTGTTCGCCACCTCGGCCGGCCTCGCCGTCGACGCCGCCGGCACCGTCAGCGTGTTCAACACCGCCCGCGGCCTGCCGAGCAACGACGTCCGCGCCGTGGCTGTCGACGTCGTCGTCATCGCCGGCGTGTCGCGCACCGTGGCCTGGGCCGCGCCCGCCGGCGGCCTCGGCCGCGTCGACCTGGCGAGCGGTTCCGTCGTCGGCATGACCACCGCCGACGGCCTGCCGAGCAACGACCTGCGGGCCGTCGCCGTCGACGTCAACCACCGGAAGATCGTCGGCACCAACAACGGAGCTTTCTCCTACAGCGGCCTGTGAGCCGACGCCGCTGACGAAAACGTCAGCGTCAACGTGAACGACGACGTCGCCGGCCGAGAGGTGCGGCGACGTCGTTCTTTGGGGACGCGTGGATCGAACGGTGGCGGGGCGCTGGCCGCGGCGGCGCCGATGATCCACCTCGCCATCGAGCAGCGCCCGACCGCGGTGCACCAGCTGGCGTGGCGGCGGCATCGAAGGGAGATGCTGTCCGACGTTCCTGCCGACATCGAGCTGCCGCCCCCGCCGTCGCCCACCGCCCTCGACAAGATCGATGCCCTCGACGACGCCGGCCTCGATGAGCTGCCGTTTGGCGTGGTCGGCCTCGACGCCGCTTCTTTCGTCGTTCGCTACAACCTCGCCGAGGCCCGCCTGGCGCGGCTCGACCGGCAGGCCGTCGTGGGCCA
>JBKJNL010000488.1:0-6578 GCA_046593615.1 Myxococcota bacterium
CCACAAAGAGACGGTCACGGTGCTGTTCGACGACGAGGTCACCGCCGACGTTGTCCTCGTGCCGGGCCTGTCGGAGCAGGCCCCGATCTTTCCGGTGCCGCCGCTCATCGAGCCGGCGGCGACATCAACGACACCGGCGACACCAGCGGCGACGGCGTTGTCAGGGGCGACGGGGCCGGGGACGACGCCGCGCAAGCGTCCCCTGCGCGTGGTCGTCTACGACGTCGAAGCCACCGGCGTGCCGCCGCGCGTGGCCCAGGTGATGGGCACGTTCCTCGTCGCCGAGCTGCGCAAGCGCGAAGCCATCAGCGTGCTCGACAGCGGCGAGCTGCGGGCCCTGGTCGGCGATGGCGCCACCACCGCCCGCGATGTGCGGGGCTGCAGCGAAGACCAATGCTTCGCCGAGGTCGCCGCGGCCCTCGGCGCCGACGGCGTCGTCGTCGCCCAGCTGACGCAGATTGAGGGCGAGGTGCTGTTCGGCCTGCGCCGCATCGACCAGCAGAAGCAGGAGGTCGTCGGCAGCTTCATCGCCCGCGTCCCCGCCGACGACAGCGCCGCCCTGTTGCCGCTCGTCGGGCAGAGCATCGCCGCGACCTTTTCCGACACCGCCTTGCGCCCCGGGCAGCGGGCGGGCGTCGACGAGCGGGCCCCCCGGATCTTGAACCCGCCGCCGCTGCCGCCGCTGCTGTCGGGCTCGCTCACCGCCGGCGCGGTCGCCGCCGGCGTCATCGGCATCGCCCTGCTGGCGGTGAGCGTGCAGAGCTTCGTCGAATACGAAGGCAAGCTGGTCGAGCGCGTCGGCGACGACGTCGGCAACGACGAAAACGCCGAGCTGGCGCCGCTGGCCGAGCGCTTCAACTTCTCGCAGGTGGGCGGCTACGTCGCTCTCGGCGCCGCCATCTTTCTCGGCGGCGCGGCCATCATCACCGGCCTCTCGACCGACTGGGACGGCGACGGCGCCGCCGTCGACAACCCCGCCGTCGACAAACCCCCCGTCGACAAACCCCCCGTCGACAAACCCGCCGTCGTCACCCGGACAGCACCATGAGCCACACGCGCGCCGCTCGCGGCCCGTTCACGACCGGCGTCGCCGCGGCCCCGACGTTGACGACGTTGATGATGTTGGCGACGTCGCCGGCCTGCACGCTCACGCCCTATCCGAGCGGGGCCATCACCTGCACGGTCAGCACCGACTGCCCCGACGACTACGCCTGCCTCGACCTGGCCACCACCAAGGTGAAGACCTGCGTGCGCATCGGCTGCGGCGACGGCCAGGTCGACGTCGCCGACGACGAGCAGTGCGACGACGCCAACGAAAACGCCCTCGACCTGTGCGACGACCAGTGCCGCGAGAGCGTCTACGTGGTCGACGACAAGCTGATCGTCGGCTTCGGCCCCGGCGCCGCCGCCGCCGACAAGGACATCGGCCGACCCAACGTCGTCGTTGCCAGCGCCGACGGCACCGTCTTCATCGGCTCCATCGGCACCAACCTGATCACCCGCCTCGAGTCGTCGTCACAGCTGACGGCTTTTGCTGGCAACGGCTCGCTGGTCAGCCTCGAGACCACCGCACCGACACCGCCCAACGAGGTCAGCACGGTCTTCATCTCGAGCCTGGCGCTCGATGGCCTCGGCAACCTCTACGTCTCGCTGCTGCAACCGAGCATCATCCGCCGCATCGACGCCATCACCGGCGCGGCCACCACCGTGGCCGGCACCGAGTTCCGCGATCTGGGCGGCGAAGACGTCATCGGCAACCAGAGCCCGATCAGCCTGCCGAAGTCATTGATTGTCGACGGCGACGGCAGCGTGTTCTTTGTCGAGACCGGAGCCTTCGGGAAGCGCATCCGGCGCGTCGATCGGGTCACCGGCCGCCTGACCACCGTGCTCGACGGCGCGCTGCGGACCTCGCCCGACGGCATCGCCTTTGACGAGGCCGGCAACCTGTTTGCGTTCAGCGCCGACCACCAGGTGTCCAGGAACGAGTCGGCCCGCGTGGCCATCACCGAGCATTTCCTCATCGTGGCCAGGGTGAGCCTCACCGATCCCGACCAGGCCGTGAGCGAGCTGGAGATCCCGACGTTCACCGAGCGCGTCACCTTTGAGCTGAACGCCGACGGCACGCGCCGTCTGGTGAATGGCAACACGGTCGTCGACGGGCGCGAGACCCTCGAGCAAGGCGCCTGCCCGCTGCCGAACTCTTCCCAGCACCGCTTCGCCCTCAGCGCCGACGGCCGACGCGTCTTTTATCCGGCGGGCCTGCGCTTCATGCAGCTCAGCCTGCCCGCCGACGGCAGCGGCGACGCCGCCGACTGCTTCGTCCTCGGCGAAGCACCGGTCGCCGTCGTCGAAGACGACCTCATCAACCTCTCGCCCACCGACGCCGCGGTCGATGGTGACGACGTGCTGTTCGCCGACCCGAGCAACCGCCGCATCTGGCGCGTCGCGCAAGACACCTCGGGACAGAGCCCCGAGTCGGTCGCGGGCCGTGCGGCGGAGCCCGCCGCCGACCCGGTGCAAGCGCTGTTTGATGAGTTGGTGCTCGAGTTCGCCAAGGAGACCGACGGGCACCTCGGTGTGGTCTTCACCACGGCCTGCAACGACGACCCGCTCGACACCCTCGACCTCTCGAAGTTCGAGTTCTTTGCGCCGCTGCCCGAGCTGCACCGCGTGATGCTCAGCGACTGCGGGACGCGCGTGACGGTGCTGGCTGGCACGGGCACGCCTGGCTTCTCGGGCGACGGCGGACCCGCGGCCAAGGCCCAGCTGTCGCGGCCGTCGGCCGCAGCGCGGCGCCCGTCGACCCTCGAGCGCGACGACGTCGAAGACCGGAGCATCTTCATCGCCGATCGCGACAACGACCGCATCCGCCGCATCGTGTTTGCCGACCCGCTCAATCGCGACGCCGGCACCATCGACACCTTTGTCGGCCCCGGCGCCTCGGTCACCGGACCCGACGGCGACCTCGCGCTCGAACGACCTTCGGGCCTGACCTTTGACGACGACGGCGGCCTGCTCATCGCCGACACCAACCACCACCGCATCGTGCGCGTCGACGTCGCCACCCGGGAGTACACCGTGCTGATCGGCACCGGCGTCGCCGGCGACAACGACGGCAACGGCGACAGCGGCGAGCTGACCGCGGCCGAGACGCAGCTGAACGAGCCGTCGTCGTTGGTGTTCTTGCCGTTTCGTTTCCTGGCCAGCGAAGAGCTGCCGGTGGTGCCGCCGGGTGGGCTGCTGGTCATCGCCGAGCGCGGCAGCAACCGCGTGCGCGCCGCCTTTTTGCCGCCGATCACGGGGCTGCCGCCGGTGATCACGCTGGCCGGCGACGGCGTGGCCGGCGACCGCGACGACGCCGTCGACGGCAAAAAGGCCCGCTTCTTCCGGCCGCGCGGCTTGATGCTCGCGCCGCCCACCGGCGAGCTGACCGCGCTGAGCTTCTTCATCGTCGACGGCATCGACCGCATCCGCGCCATGTCGTTGGCGGTCACGCTCGACGCCGCCGGCCTGCAGATCCTCACCACCGTGAACACCCGCACCGCGCTCATCGACGGCGTGGGTGCGGCCTCGCGCGACGACGGCCTGCGCGACGGCGCGCTGTTTCGCTCACCGACCTCGATGGCGGTGCTTGGCGACGACCGGCTGCTCATCGCCGACCGCAACACCGGCCGCCTGCGGCTGGTGACGCCGTCGACGGGGCGCGTGCGCACGGTGTCGGGCATGCCCGATGGCAAAGCGCCAGCGAGCGAAGCCATCGCCGCCAACGAGGCAGCACCGCTGCGCCAGCCCGAAGGCCTGGCCCTCGTCCCAGGCGGCGCCGGCGAGGGCGCCGCCGCCGGCGAGGGCGGGCGCCCCACGGTGGTGTTCGCCAGCGAAGCCAGAGACGGCGCGGGCGGGCCGGCGACCCTGCGCCGCTTCACCCTCACCGACCCCGATGATCCCGCCACCTGGACCACCGACGTCGTCGTCGTCGCTGACGTCACCCTCGGGCGCCCCGCGGGGCTCACCTATGACCCGGCGCCGCCCGGCACGCTCTACATCGCCGACAGCGGCGCCCAGGCCGTCTACGGCGTCGAGGTCAACGCCATCGAAGGCGGCGTCGCCCACGGCTTCGTCGTCGCCGGCATCCCGTTTCGCCGCGGCGCCACCGGCGACGACGGCGACGCCATCGCGGCCCTGCTGAATGAGCCTGAGGGCGTCGCGGTGCACCCCACGGCCCGCGTGCTGTTCGTCGCCGACACCGGCAACAACCGCGTGCGCCGCGTCGACCTCGGCGACCTTGATGGCCTCAGCGGCCTCAGCGGATCGGGCAACCGGCTGGCGCAGATCACGACGGTGCTCGGCGACGGTGACGCCGCCTCGGGGGGCGAAGGCGCGCCGGCGGGCTCGTTCCCCGTGCAGCGGCCGCGCGGCCTGGCCATCGATGCCAGCGGCAACCTGCTCGTGACCTCGACGACGGCGATCCGCTTTCTGCAGGCCGGTGACGATGGCGAAGCCGACGAAAACGACGACGTCCGCACCGTCTACGGCCGGCCGCCGCGCGACCGCTTTCCCGAGCCCGTGACCCGCTGCCTGTCAGACGTGGCGCTCTCGCAGCCGCGGCCCGGCACTGCGCAGCACGTCTTTGCCATCGACTCGTGCCTGGGGGTGCTTCTGCGCCTCGACCGCCGCCCCCGGCCCGCTGACGACGTCCGGTGATGCGCCGGCGGGTTGCTGCGGCCGGTTGCGCATGAAATGAAGGCTGCGTGCGGTTGCTCGCGGTGCTCATGGCTTTGGTGACGTCGGGGGTGTTCCACCTCGGCGTCGACGCGTTCGAGCAGCTCGTCGCCAGCAGCGATCGCACCGACGGCACCGACGCCACAAGCGCAACCGGCACCGGCACCGACACCGACGCGGAACCGTGTGAGGGCTGCGACGACGACGACGACGACTGCTCGCCCGTCTGCCACGACTGCGTGTGCTCGATCGGCGCCCGCCAGGTCGCGTCGTCGACGCCCGCGGTGCTGTTTCGCGGCTCGCCGCCGCTCGCGCTGTGCGCGCTGCCGTCGGGCCCGCCCGTGCGGGTCACAGCGCCACCCCGGGCACCGGCGTTGGCCGGCGTGTTCCACCCGCCAAAAGCCTGACGGCCACCGTCGCTTTCGTCATCGTCGACGACGCCTGAGGCGTGGTCGACGGTGGAGCGTTCGACCTCGGGTCCCCTGCGGACCTCAGGAGCCTCATCATGGCTGCGTTGCCTGCTCACGCCCTCCTGGGGCTGGGCCTGTTCTTGGGCATTGGATTCTTTTCACCCGCCGCCGCCGGCGAGGTTCTGACGCTCTCGCTGGTCGACGTCGTGGCCCGGGCCCGGGCGGGTGCGCCCGCCGTGCAGGTCGGCGCGTCCGACGTCGCCGAGGCGCGCGCGCGACGACAGGGCGCGGCGGTGTTCACGAGCGACCACCCGTCGCTCTCGGCGATCGCCGGTCCGCGCCTGCCAGCGAGCCTGCAGCCCCCGAGCGCGCTCGACGCCCAGGCGACCCTCAGCGTGCCCCTGGCGCTGGGCTTCAGGCGCGCCCGGGCCCTCGACGTCAGCGACGCCGAGATCCAAGGGGTGCAGCTCGCGGTCGACGGACACGCCCGCGCCGCCATCGTCGACGCCGTCGCCGCCTATCTGCACGCCGTGCACGCGCGCGCGCGCCTCGAGGTGGCCGAGCAGCGCCTCGCCATCGCCGACCAGCTGCTGGCCACCGCCGTCGAACGAGAGCGCGTTGGCGACGCCGCGCGGCTCGAGGTGAACCTCGCCGGCGCCGAACGGGCCCGCGGCGCCAGCGCCGTCGCCGACGCCGCCCGCCGCCTCGGCAACGCCCTGGCCGCGCTCGGTGACGCGCTGGGCCTGCCCGTCGGCAAAGACCTCGCCGTCGTCGGTGAGCTGTCGGAGGTCAGCGTCGCCGGCCTCGTGGCCGTGACCGCCGTCGGCGCCTCCGTCGACGTCGACGCCGCCCGCGCCGAGGTGCGCACAGCGGCGGCCGCGACGACCCTCGCCGACACCGGCTGGTGGCCGAGCCTCTCGGCCCAGGGCCAGTACGCCTATGACGAGGGCACGCACATCACGATGGCCGGCGTCGGCGTGACCCTGCCGCTGTTCGACAACGGCCAACAACAGCGCGCCGAGGCGGCCGTGCGCGCCGATCGCGGACAGCTGCTGGTGCGGCTCGCCGAGACCCGCGTGCAGCGCGAGCAGCACCGCGCGGCCCAGGCCCACAGGCACGCCAGCGACGCCCTCGCCGTGCTCGAGACCGACGGTCTGCCCCGCGCCGTCGACAACGAAGGCCTCGCAGCCCTCGCCTGGACCGCCGGCAAGATCGATCTCCCGACCCTGTTGCTGTTGCGCCGGGACGCGCTGTCGACGCGCGAAGAGCACCTCGAGCGCCTGCTCGAAAAAGCCCTGGCGGCGCTCGACGTCGTCGCCGCCGGCACCCCAGACACACACGAGACCCCAGACACGCCTGACACCCCCGACATCGACACCCAAGCCACCGGAGTGACCCCATGAAGACCCTGCTGTTGTCTCTCGCTGCCGTTGTGACCCTCGCGCTGGC
>JBKJNL010000491.1:0-10490 GCA_046593615.1 Myxococcota bacterium
CCGCCCGTGACACCGCCTGTCGCGAGACCGGAGACGCCGCCTGAGACGCCGCCTGAGACGCCGCCTGAGACGACCCCGCCGGTGACACCGCCCGTGACCCCGCCTGTGACCCCGCCCGTGACACCGCCGGTGGCGAGACCGGAGAAGCCGACCGACACGGTGCCCGACGCCGGGCCCGCGCCGGAACCGTCCACGCCCTGACGTCGTCGACCGCGTCGGTGTGCCGCCTGGCGACCCGCCGCAAACACGCAACCACCCGGTTGCCCTTTTTTGGCGCCGGCCCGCCGCCTTCTGTCCTGGTTGCCAGCGACCGGCGAGGACGCTCCAACCGCTGATGCTCATGAACACGATGTCGCGACGACAAAAGGGACGCGTGGCGCCGCCGCCGATCCTGCACCCGGCAGCCCAGGCCGTCGTCGATGAGGTGGTGCGACTGCCCGGCGTCGTCGCCCAGGCCCATTGGCAGATCGGCTCGCAAACAGACGTCAACGGCACCGACTTCTACGTCGGCGAGGAAGAGCTCGGGCACATCCACCTCGACGGTGAGGCCCACATCCCGCTCGGCCCGGCGCTGGTCGACCTGGCCATCGAGCGTGGCCTCGGCCAGCGGTTTCGCTGGTCGAGCACCTTTGTCGTCGTCGACACCGACGCCGCCCCCGCCGCAGCGCTCGGTCTGTTCGCGGTGCGCCACGCCCAGATTGGCGGCGAAACGGGGGCCGCGCTGCGGGCCCGCATCGGTGCGCTGCAGCTGCCCTGATCCGAAGCCGTTCATCAGCCGGCCAGATTGTTGCGCCGTCGTCGTCGTCGCCGCACTGTCGGGCCTCGTGCAGCCCATGCAGGTCGTCGTCGTCGCGCTCTCGCAACCCCTGGCGCCCTTCGGTGTCATCGTCGACGACTGCCCGCTCGGCCCCTCGACCTTTGGCGCGGCGCGCCGCGAAACCCTGCGGTCCTGTGGCCTCGCCGAGCCCGCGACCAAGACGCCGTCGGCGGCGCTGGCGTCGACGACCATCACCGGCCCGGCCCTGGTGCTGTCCGACGAGCTGTGGGTCACGCCGCGGGCCCTGCGCTCGTTTCTGGCGGCGACCAAGACAGCGACGACGACGACGCGGCTGGCGCTGCCGCCGTCGCGGCTCTTGTCGCTGCTGTTGCCGCTGCAAGACGTCGAGCTCGTCGACAAAGGCGTCGGCACCGGTGGCGCGCTGTTCCCGTGCGCCCACGTGCCGGCGGGGGTGACGACGACGCTCGCCGAGGCCCTCGCGGCGCCGCCGACCGTGATCGCGTTCCAGGAGATCCTCGTCGAGCTGCCCGTGCCCCGCGCGTTGCTGGGCGTGACGGCGCCGACGACGACGTGGCCGCTGACGTCGACGGTGGCGCTTGTCGCCCGCCACTGGCTGCACGTGCTGCGGGCCTCGCACCTGGCGCCGCAGGTGTGGCTGCTCGAGCGGGCCCTGCGTCACCCGCTGCGCTCGGCGCTGCGCGTGCTGTCGGGACTGCGGCCGACGTCGGCCGCGCGCTTCGCGGCCTGGAAGCGGGCCTTTGTCTATCGCGGCAAGAACACCGTCGTGCACCCGTCGGCCATCGTCGAGGGCAGCATCCTCGGCGACAACGTCACAGTCGGACCGCAAGCCGTCATCTTGCAGTCGGTGCTCGGCGATGGCGTCGTCGTCGAGCAGCGGGCCCACGTCTCGCAGTCGACGCTCGGCCCCCGCACCTTTGTCAGCCTCAACTCGTCGCTGCAGGCCTGCGTCACCTTTGAAGACGCCGACGCCTGCGCCAACAACCTGCAGGCCTGCGTCGTGGGCAGCGGCTGTGGCCTGACGAGCTTCGCCCGGGCCCTCGACACCGTCCTGGGCGGCGAGGTCCGCGTCGACGACGGCGGCCGCTTGCGCGGGGTGGGCGAATTGCCCTGCGGCGTCGCCTTTGGACCGGGCTCGTTTGTCGGCGCCGGCGTCACCATCGCCGCCGGCCGCGTCGTGCCCGCAGGCGTGCGCCTGGTGGCGCCCGCAGGCAGCGTGGTGCGCGCCATCGACCGCGATCTGGCCGCCGGCACCTTTGTCGTCGACGACGGCGGCCTCAAGCGGCTCTGATCTGCGCCCGAAACGGCGGGCCCGCAAACAGCCGTCGGAAGAAATCGACGCCGTGGCAACAAAATGCAGCGGCCGGAGCCGCCGCCCTTGCAGGCATGCGGCTGGGCTATGGTCGTCGCCTCGCCCACTGCACGCACGCCGGAGCGCTGTTGTCCAAAGAGCTCGTCAACATCGTTCGAGCGGCTGCCTGGCGGTCCCCCGCCGAGGCCCAGCAGCTCGTCCAGGCCACCGATGACGTCGAGGCGGTGCAACTGCTGCAGATCCTCGAGCTGCTGATGCACAAGATGCTGGCGCAAGACCTCGAGCGCCACGCGCTGCGGCGTACGGTGTTCCACGCCCTGGTGTTGAAGGGCCCCGACGAGGCGCTGTTCAAGCACTTCGTCAAGGCGCTGCGCGTCGCCCCCGCCGACGTGCGCCAGGTGCTCGTCGAGGTGCTGCCGCGGGTCAATTCCGTGGCCGACCACCTCGAGCTCGTCGAGCTGTTGCGGGCCCCCGAGCCCGAGGTGCGCGCCGCCGCCGGCCGCGTGCTCGTCGAGACCGGCAGCAAGACCGCGGTGCAGGCCCTGAGCTCGATGCTGCTCGAGCGCGGCTTTCCCGGCCTGCGCGAGGGTCTCGACGTCGTCATGCGCACCAGCGGCCAGCAGGCGCTGCCGGTGCTCGAGAAGCTGCTGGTGAAGCCCGAGCCCACCGAGCGGCTGCTGGCGATTCGTTGGCTCGGCGACGCCCAGCACATGGCCCGCTCGACGGGTGCGGCGCTGCGCCTGCTGGTGCCGCTGCTGAAAGACCCGCACGAATCCATCGCCATCGCCGCGGCCATCGCCATTGGCCAGATCGCCACCGAGAACGACTACCACCAGTTCCTCGTCGGCCCCCACGTCGACGGCAAGAACCTCAAGCTGGCCGGCACCATCATCGAGGGCCTCAAGCGCTACCCGACGGAGCGCACCGCCGAGCTGCTCGAGCGCAAGCTGGCGTCGGGCCCCAACGTGCTGCGGCTGGCGGCGCTGTCGTGCGTCGAGAACGCCATCAACCTGCACGCGGTCGCGCTGGCGGCCCAGACTGCCTCGTCGCTGCCATCGGCGGCGGCACCGGGGACGCCGGGCTCGGGGCCGCCCACCGCAGCGCTCGACATCGATCCCTTGATCGGCGTCGCGGTCTCGGCCCTCGGCCACGCCCAGATCGCGGTGCGCAACCGCGCCGCCGAGGTGATGTCGTCGTTGTCAAAGGCCCAGGGCGTCGAGCTCGGGCGCACCATCGTCTGGCTGCTGCGCAGCGGTGACACGACGACGCGGCGCATGGCCGCCGAGGTGCTGCGCTCGGTCAAAGACCCCCACGGCGAGCTGTGGCCCAAGCTGGTGTCGTCGTTGCGCGACGACGACTGGTGGGTGCGCGAGCGCGTGATGGACGCCCTCGTCGAGCTCGCCGGCCACGGACTGTCCCGCTACATGGTGGCCTGGCTCAACGACCGCAGCGACGTCGTGCGGCGCTTCGCACTCAATGTGCTGCTGCGCTTGAAAGACCCCGAGACCATCGGCTCGGTGGTGCACACCGCGCGCACCGACCCGGATTGGTGGGCCCGCGAAAAAGCCGTCGAGGTCATCGCCGAATTCCGCGACCCGCGCGCGGTGCCGATCCTCGTCGACATCCTGCACAGCACGCCTGAGCTGCAGATGGCCTGCATCAACGCCCTGAAGATCCTTGATCCGGCGTCGGCGGCCACGCACCTGTTGCCGCTCGTCGCCTCCGTCGACGCCGACGTGCGCCTGCTCGTCTTGAAGTTCATCGAAGAGCAGAACGACCCGGCCCACGCCGTTCTCGTCGAGCCGTTGAAGCGCGACCCCGACCCCGCCGTGCAACGCCTGGCCCACGCCCTCATCGTGCGCTGGCGCATCATCAAAGACGACGCCACCGGCAGTGGCCTCGTGCCCGCACCCATCAACGCCCAGAAGCTCATCGGCGGCATCAGCGCCGCCGTCGACGACCGCCCGCTCGAGCAGCTGCTGTTGAAGATGGTCGAGCTCGACGGCTCGGACCTGATCATCGCGCCCGAGCGCCCGGTGTTCATGAAGCGCCTCGGGCAGATCGAGCCCCTGACCGACGGGCCTCTGTCGTCGGAGCGCGTGGCCTCGTTGCTGATTCCGTTGGTCAGCGCCGTCGGTGCCGTGCGCCTCGATCAGAAAAAAGACGTCGACTTCTCCACCGTCGTCAAAGCCACCGGCCACCGCTTTCGCGTGAACCTGTTTCGCCAGCGCGGCGGGTTGTCGGGCGTGTTTCGCGCCATCCGCGCCCAGATTCCCGTGCTCGAAGAGCTCGGCCTGCCGCCCCTCGTGCGCGAGCTGACCTCGATGCGCACCGGCCTCGTGCTGGTGGGCGGGGCCACGTCGTCGGGCAAGTCGACGACGCTGGCGGCGTTCATCGACTACATCAACCGCACCCAGCCGCGCCACGTCGTCAGCCTCGAAGACCCTGTCGAGATCCTGCACGGCAACAAGCTGGCGCTCGTGCAGCAGCGCGAGGTCGGCAGCCACACCAAGAGCTTCGCCCGCGCCCTGCGGTCGGCCCTGCGCGAAGACCCCGACGTCATCGTCATCGGCGAGATGCGCGACAAAGAGACCATCGAGCTGGCGTTGACGGCCGCCGAGACCGGCCACCTCGTGGTCGGCACGCTGCACACGGTGTCGTCCGACGCCTGCATCGATCGCATCATCAACGCCTTTCCGCGCGGCCAACAAGACCAGGCCCGCGCCTCGCTCGCCGACAGCCTGCGGGCCGTCGTCTGCCAGACGCTGGTGCGTCGGCGCGCGGGCATCTCGGGCCCACGGCTGCTGGCCAGCGAGCTGCTCGTCAACAACGACGCCGTCAGCAACTTGATCCGCAAAGCCAAGACCGTGCAGATCCCCTCGATCGTGGCGACGTCGCGCGAGAGCGGCATGCAGTCGCTCGACCAGGATTTGATCCGGCTGGTGAAGACCGGGATCGTCGACGACATCGATGTCCTGGCAAAGGCGCGCAACAAGCCGACCGTCGAGCAGGCCCTCGCCGAGCATCGGGCCGAAGCGCCGGTCACCGGCAAGTTCCCGATGCCGAGTCGCAAGACCGGCTGATCCATGAGTGGGGGCGAGGCCGCTGCTGCGGTCGACCGTGGACTGTCTGCTCCTGCGGAGCGTCGCCGCGTGAGCCCTGCGGGATTCCTCCCCTTTCTCCATGTCCTCATGGAGAGAGGGGCTGGGGGAGAGAGGTGGAGTGAGAAAGCTCGGCGTCTGCGTCAACCGCGGTCTACGTCGACGACCTCTCCCCCCCGGCCCGCTCTCCACAGGATGTGGAGAGGGAGGTGGAGCGAGGAGGTCTCGGCGTCTGCGTCAACCGCGGTCTACGTCGACGACCTCTCCCCCCCGGCCCCCCTCTCCACAGGATGTGGAGAGGGGGGAGGAGCGGTGTGCGGAAGTCTCGGCGTGCGCGATCGACCTTCTCACCGGGGTTTCCACAAAGATGTGGAGAGGTGGAGAAGCGGTGCGCGGAAGTCCAATCAGGCCAGCACCACCCGCACGGTTTCGCGGTCGCCGTCGACGACGAGGGCGGCCTCGCCGCCGGATTTGTCCAGCCGCACGCGCTGACCGTCAGCCGGCGCCAACGACGAAAACGCGCCGCTCTGCAGGTCGAGGGCGAGGAGCGACGACGGCCCGGTGAAGGTCAGGGGGTCGGGCGTGGCGCAGGCGACGCAGGCGATGACGTCGTCGGTGACGCGCACCGGCACGCAGGGCTGGTTCATGGCCGCGACGCTCCACACGGTCCGGGGCGCGCCCCGGGCCCCGGAGCGAGAGACTGGTTCGACGACGACGACGCTGAAGCGCGGCTGGTCACCCAGGCGTTGCTCGCAGCAGACGACGCCGCTGCCGTCGGCGTGGGAGGCGAAGCCGCCGCACAGCCAGCCCGGTCCGTCGAACGAGCGCAGCACCTCGGTGCTGCGGGCATCGAGATCGACGAGCACCAACGACGGATCACCGTGCGGCGATCGGGCGCTCATCACCAGGGCCCGCTGGCCTTTGTCGTCGACGGCCACGAGCCCGGGCGTCAACGGATCCTGCGACGACGGCACGGCGATGGGGTCGTCGCCGTCGCGCTGCACGGTGCCTTTGACGACGTCGAAGCGGACCACGACGACGACGCCCGCGCCGTTGCTGGCGCCGCTGCTTTCGCCGACGGCGATGCCGCGTTCGTTTTTTTCGGTGGTGTCGGGGGCGGGCACGCGCTCGACGCGCTTCACGACCGGCAGGCGAGCGACGGCGAGGCGGTTCATCTCAGGCTCCCGCCCCGGCGAGCGTGCCGCCGACGGGCGCGTCGCCGTGGGGAACGACCTCGACGATCTTTGTGCCCAGGCTCTCGAAGATCTGTGCGCGGCCGCCGCCGGCGTCGGGCAGGTCGAGCTTCGACGGCTCGCGCAGGCCGGGCGCACCCGGGATGACGCCGTCGCCGGGGGTGCCGTAGTAGGTCGTCGCCTGCAGGGCCTTCCACGATTTGTCGAAGTCGCTGGCTTTCCAGACGTGGTCTTCCTGCACGCCCCAGCCGTGGCGGGCGATGAGGAACCGTTCGCCGCCGTCGTCGAAGTAGCCCTGGATGACCGCGTAGTGGGCCCGCTCGCCGCCGGAGTCGGTGGGGTTGCCGTTGTAGTCGACGTCGAAGCCGACGATGGCCGGGTGCCCGGCGTCGAGGACCTTGTAGAGGTCTTGCAGCGTGGCCGCCTCGTGCGTCGTCGCCGTGTAGCCGAAGTGCGTGGCGGTCTCGGCCAGCTGTGTGGCCGTGAACATCTCGCCCTGCGCCGTGAAGCCGCCCTGCCTGGCAACGTCGAGGATGCGCTCGTCGGTGGTCGGCGGTCGCGTGTACTGCTTGCCCGCGCCGCGCAGGTCGGCGGCCTGCACGAGCGCCGTCGCGTTCTTGCCGTCTTTGCTGTTCCAGAAGTCCATCACCATGCCGAGGGCATAGAGACCGCACGTCGGCCCCACCTGCACCCGCTGCGGAACGCCCGCGGTCTTGGCCGCGGCAATCAGCTCGCGGCGGCTGATGCGCACGTCGCGCCCGCTGAGCGGCACCGCGACGTTGCGCACCATGCCGTCGGGGGCCAGCATCGTCGTCGCTGAATTCGGCGTCGTCGCTGACGTCGCTGACGGCGCGTTCGTGGGCGTCACCGTCGTCGTTGAATTCGGCGGCGTCGTCACCGTCGTCGTCGTCAGCCCGCTGGTGCTGCGGCCCGGCAGCGTCGTCGGCGGCAGGGGACGAGGAGCGGGGTTGTTGGTGAGCGGCATGGGATCTTTTCGGTACCTTTCCCTACAGGGTGCTCGGTCGATCGGCGGATGACCACGGGCCCGCCGTTCGCGACGTGGACATTTCCGCCGACACAGCCAGTAACTTTATTGGCCGCCGCTTCTTTGGAGCAAAAATGTCCTGGGCTCTCGTCGTCGCAATTGCGCTCAGCGCCGGCACGCCCCTCACGGACGGCGAGCGAGCGGTGCTTGCCGTCCCCGTCTCGGTGGGCGCCGCGGCGACCGGCCTGGCCGTCGGCTCCGTCGCCGGAGTGGCGGTCGCGTTCGCGAGCGGCGCCGTGGGAAATCGCGATTTTCTCGTGTTCGTCGCCCTGGGAACAATCGCCGGTGGAGCAACGAGCTGGCTGGTCACGGCGCTCATCATCGACGCGATCCTGGACGGCACCTGGCCCGACTACACCGGGACGGTCATTGGCGGCGTCGTCGTGCTGGGCGCTCTCGCCGGGCTCGGCGCCGGGATTGTTGCGTCGCTCGCCATCTTTCGCGGGCAGGACAGCTGCGGCGCAGAGATCGCTGCGCCCCCGCTCGGCGGGATGGCGCTTGGCGCCGTGGCCGGAGCAGTCATCCCGACGGTCATCATCGCGTTGCAAGAGTAGCGGCGCTCGTCAGCCGCTCCCCGTGGTCGCGAACACGGGCGACCCGTTGCTGGCCTTGACTGGGTTGTTGCGCGGCAAACGCTGCGACTCAGTGTAAATTAAATCGCGCGCGAAGACCTCACCGCCGGGGCCGGGGGTGACGTCTTTCCCCAGCGTCCCGGGATTATCAGAGGACGCTTGATCAGCGATCGTCGCGCGCGATGGCCCGGCCTTGCTGGCCCTGCTGGCCCGGACCGCTGCCGCCCCGGCCGACGGCGCCGACGATGAGGTCGGTGTCGTCGTCGACGTCGACGGTGGCGCCGCCCTCGACCACCAGGGGCAGCGACGAGCCGCCGCCGCCGCCGCCGCCGTGGCCGCCCAGGCCGCCTTTGCCGCCGTCGCCGCCGCGGCCGCCGTTGCCGCCGCGGGTGTCGCTTGCGCTGGCGATCGCCAGACCGCCGTCGCCGCCGAAGCCGCCGGGGCCGAGGTTGCCGCCGCGGCCGCCGTCGCCGCCGTCGCCGCCGGTGCCGCCCCGCAGGCTGCTGGCGCTGAGGGTTGCGACCGTGGTGCCCGAGACCTGCAGCGCGATGCTGGGCCCGCCGGCGCTGCCGCCGCTGGCGCCCGTGCCGGCGCGTCCACCGGCAGCACCTCCGCCGCCGGCGCCGCCGTATTCGTTGCAGAAGACGTTGTCGCCGCCGGCGCCGCCGCCGCCGCCGCCGCCGCCGCCGCCGTTGTCGCCGTCGGTGCCACCGCCACCGTCGCCGTCGGCCAGGCCGCCTGGGCCGTTGTCGCCGTCAGCGCCGTCGTCGCCGGGCTGGCCGGGGTCGCCGTCGCGCAAGGTGCCGATGAAGCCGTCGCCACCGAAGCCGCGGATGCCGCCGCTGGACCCGCCGGCGCCGGGGTCGCCGTTTTCGCCGGGGGCGTCCTCGAAGCCGGGGGCGCCGCCGTCGCCCCCGCTGGCGCCGGCGCTGAAGCTGAAGCTGCCCAGTCCGACGGTCGGCAACCCGCAGTCGACGCACACCGGAGGGCTGGTGTTGACGCAGCCGCCCTCGGCGTCGGTGCCGTCGCCGCCGTCGTTGCCATCGACGCCGTCTTGGCCGCGGGCGCCGTCCTGGCCGTTGCCGGCGGCGATGTCGACGGCGCGCAGGGTCACAGCGCCGGCGTTGTCGAGCAGCACCGCCGTCGAGCGGTCGCCGGCGAAAAAGGCGTCGTCGGCCTCGACTTGCACGAGCTGCAGCTCGAGGGCGCCGGCGAGATCGCGGCCGGTGAGCACCGGGTTTCCGCCGGCCAGCACGGTGTCGGTGCTGGTCGAGCGCTGCCACGTGACGCCGTCGTAGCCGCCATAGACGTTGACGTCGGCCTGCAGGCTCAGCGCGCCGGTGTAGCGGCCGGCGGCGACATAGACGTCGCGCGCAAACCCGAGGTCGCGCGCCGTGGCCGCCCGCTGCAGGGCGGTGGTGATCGTCAAGAGCGGTGCTGCGCGGCTGCCGTCGTTTTCGTCGTTGCCGGTGGGGGCGACGAACAAGGGGCCGCAGGCCAGGCCGTCGACACCGTCGTCGTTGTCGTCGACGAACGCGAGATCGGGCAGGTCGCCGTCGCGGGCGGGCACGGCCAAAGACGGATCGCAGACGATGCCGATTGTCAGGCTGGCGGTGATGGCGCCGGCGGCGTTTTCGGCGGTGACCACGTAGGAGGTCGAGACCACCACGACGTCGACGCGGCCGCTGATGCGCCCGGAATTCTCGTCGAGCAGCAGGCCCGGCGGCAGGGCCGGCGCGATGGTGAACAGCGCGCCGCGGGCATCGGTCTGGGGCACTTCGTCGATGGCCTGGCCGGCGGCGGCGGCGATGTCGTCGTAGTCGAGCTGGCTCGGGCGCTGCGGCGCGCTGACCAGCACGGGCACGGCGATGGTCAAGCTGCCGGCCGCGGCCACCAGCCGGGTTTCGCCGGCGCCGACGGCCACGACGTTGCCGGCGTCGTCGACGGTGGCCACGGCGTCGTCGTCGCTGGCGAACGTGAGCTGGTTGCCGACGTCGACGGCGTCGCCATCGGCTTCGCGGCCGACGACGACCAGGGTGGCCTGCTCGCCGGTGACCATCTCCAACGACTCGGGGGTGACCTCGAGCCGGACCACGTTGCCCGGTCCGCCTTCGCCTTCGCCTTCGCCTTTGCCGGGTGCGGCGACCTCGCCGATGCAGCTGGAGCAGCCTGCCAACGGCACGACCAGCGAAGCGGCAACGACGACGACGACGACGACAACGGAGCGGATGCGCATGGCGGCGATGCTAACCGACGACCTCGACGGCCGCCCCTTTCAGGCCGGCGCGGGGATTCCTTTCGGTCCGTGCGCGACGTCTAGGAGCGACGTCTGGTGCGACTCGCTGGCCCGGGCCCGAGCGGCCCGAGCGGAGCACCCGGGCTTCGCTGCCGCTGTCGAGGCCGCAAGCAGCGCAGTCGTGACATCGTCGCGAGAACGAGGCCCCCTGGCCATGCCTGAGCCGCCAAAGAGC
>JBKJNL010000575.1:0-4062 GCA_046593615.1 Myxococcota bacterium
CCCTGACGCGCTTCTCGTTGATCCGCGCCCGCGCCCGCTGACGAGCGCGCGCGCCCTGAACCCAGCGCAGCGCAGCTCAGCTCATCGCAGCTCATCTCAGCGCGTGAAGCGCGCGCCGACAAAGACGTCGCCGGTGGCGGCGCCGTCGCCGTGGCCGCCGATGTCGAGGCCGCCGCTGGCGTCGACGGTGACGGCGACGTGCTCGGTGGCGCGCCAGACGACGGCGCCGGACCAGCCGAAAAAGGCCCGGCCGTCGACGGCGCCGTCGAGGGCGGCGGCTTGCGAAAAAGCCGGGCCGGTCGCCAGCACGACGTCGCCGAGGACAAAGGCGCCCTGCAAGACTTCGCGGGCGCCCACGCCGATTGCGACGCCGTCGACGGCGACGACGAAGGGTCCGCCGGAGATGGCCTCGCGCACAAAGAACCCCGAGCACACCTGCTGCTCAAGCTGCAACCCCGCGCTGGCGCCGACGGAGAGGCTGTGCAGATCGAAGCGCAGCGACACGAAGGGCAGCACCGCCACGGGCGTCAGCGATTTCGCTGCCGCGTCGACGACGAGGGTCGGGGCGCCGATGCTGGTGAGGCCGAGGCGCGGCGCCAACGACAGCGGCGCGAGGGGCACCGTCTGCGCCGACGCCGACGACGCACACGTGGCTGACAGTGCTGCCGTCAACGCCAACGCCCACAACGCGGACAGGCGCGTCATCGGTGCACCCCCGCCGTCCAGCGCGTGTCGTCGTCGAGGACGATGTCGCCGTCGTGGTCGCCGGTCTGCGAGGCCAACATGGCGTCGACCAGGAACAGCGCCCGCCGCCGGGCTTCACCGCGCGCGACGTCGCTGTCGCCGTCGTCTTTCAGCTCGTCGTCGCTGGCGTCGTCGGTCAAGAAATAGTGCGTGAGGCCGTCGACCACCGCGAACGTCGTCGGGGCGGCGAACGCGTCGGCTCCCTCTTTGACCTCGGCGGGCGAGATCTTGCCGTCGTCGCGGCCGGCGATGCTCAAGACCCGTCCGCTGCGGCGGGTCAGATCGAGCGCGGGGTTTGGCACCGACGCCAACAGCACCAGGTGGCTGACCCCGCCCTCGTCTTCGACCCAGGCGTTGCTGGCGACGACGCCGCCGAGGCTGTGGCCGATCGCCAGGGCCGCGCGGTCGTCGACGACGCCGGCCAGGTCACCGTCGCTGCGTTCGCCCGCGCGGCGCAGGGCTGCGAGCGCGTCGAGCCCGTCGCCCTGGGAAAAGAACGCGAGATCAGCGACGTGGTGGGGCGCGACGACGACGAAGCCGCGGCTGGCGATGTGCGCGGCGAGCCAGTGGTAGCGCGCGACGGTGGTCAGGCCGCCCTGGATCAAGAGCACCGGCGGGAACGATCCGGCGGCGACGTCGATGGCGCCGTCGTCGTTGGTGGCGTCGTTGGTGGCGTCGGTGGGGGCGATGACGTCGGCGTCGACGACGCGGTCGCCGCGCACGCGAAAGGTGTGTGACGAGAGCCGGGCGCCGAAGCTGCCGTCGTTGCCGAACGAGGCGCTGCCGAAAGAGACGCTGCCAGACGCGTCGTCGTCGACCGAGGGATCGGCCGGCTGCAGCAGCGTCGGCGACGGCGCGCAAGCCGACGCACACAACCAGCTCGTCGCGACCAGCCAGAAGCAACAAGACAGCGGGGGTCGACTGCGCATGCCGCCTCGTATCCGAGCGGGCGCCAACGTCGCAGGGCTTTGTTGGCGACCTGCGTGGCGGCAGGCCGAACCGGTCAGCGCTGGCGCCGACGGGCCTGAGCGCGCTGCAGGCCCTTCTGCAGCGAGGCCCCGAGGATGACCTCGCCACCGTCGCCTTCGGCGGCGCCGCTCCGCTGGGCACCGCCGCGCTGCGAGAGGGGCGCGCCCTGGTGGCAGGCCGGCGGCTTCGGTGACCGGAAGCGCGCGCCGAGCCAGACGACAGCGCCACCGACGACGACGACGACGAACGCGAGGTCGAGCAGCATGAGGTTCATGTGAACCCCAACAGCTTGCCGACCTGAAAGACCAGCAGCGATCCGCCAAAGGCCAGCGCCGTCATGTAGGCGACTTGCAACAGCGGCCAGCGCCACGAGCGCGTCTCGCGCTTCACGGCGGCGATGGTGCTCATGCACTGCATGGCGAGCACGAAGAACACCAGCAGCGAGAGGCCGGTGAGGGGCGTGTAGAGCGGCGTGCCGTCGGCTCGCTTGTCGGCCTGCATCGCGTCCTTCAGCGACGTCGATGCTTCGTCCTGCTCCTGGCCGAGGCCGTAGACGATGCCGAGCGTCGACACGAAGACCTCGCGGGCGGCGAAGCTGGCGATGATGCCGATGCCGATCTTCCAGTCGAAGCCCAGCGGCGCGAGCGCGGGCTCGATGGCGTGGCCGACGCGGCCGGCGGCGCTGCGCTCGACGAGCTTCATGCGGGCTTCGTCTTCGTGGGCGGCGATGGCGGCGGCGCGCTCTGCTCCCTCTGGCATCGAAGACGTGGTGGCCGCGATCTTCGCGTCGCGGGCGGCGACCACGTCGTCGTCGACGGGGAACTTCAACAGCGCCCACAGCACCACGGTGATGGCCAGGATGACGGTGCCGGCCTCGACGAGGAACGTCTTCACGCGCGACCACACGGCTTTCCAGAGCTGCAGGGCGTGCGGCACGCGGTAGGGCGGCAGCTCGAGCACCAGTGGCGGCGTCGGCGACTTCAACAGCGTGTGCTTGAAGACCCAGGCCATGCCGATGGCCGCGCCCAGCGACAGCGAATACATCGCCACCATGACGACGGCGCCGGCTTCGACGACGCCAAAGACCTTGGGGGTCTGCGAGAACACGGTGGCGATCATGAGCGCGTAGACCGGCAGGCGCGCCGAGCACGACACCAGCGGCGTCACCATGATCGTGACGAGGCGGTCCTTGTTGGACTCGATGGTGCGCGTGGCCATGATCGCCGGCACGGCGCAGGCGAAGCCCGACAACAGCGGCACAAAGGCCCGCCCGTGCAGGCCCACGCCCTTCATCACCCGATCGAGCAGGAACGCGGCCCGCGCCAGGTAGCCGGTGTCCTCGAGGACGGCGAGGAACAGGAACAGGATCGCGATCTGCGGCACGAACACCAGCACGTTGCCGACGCCGGCGACCACGCCTTCGATGAGCAGCGACGACAACATCGGCAGCGACGACGGCAGCAGCTGCGCCAGCCCCGCAGATACAAAGGCGACGCCGCCTTCGATGGCGCTCATCAACGGCTCGGCCCACGAAAACAGCGCCTGGAACAACGTCAAGAACACCGCGATCAACAGCAGCGGCCCGAGCAGCGGGTGCAGCGCCACAGCGTCGACGCGGCGGGTGAAGCGGATGCTCGGTGCCTCGCGGGCGACGCGGGCGCGGGTCGCGGCGCGACCAGCGCCGCTGTTGACGTCGCTGCCGACGTCAATGGCGACGCCGCTCCCGACGTCGCTGCCAACGTCGGTGCCAACGTCGCTGCCGTTGACATCGTTGCTGACGATGTCCCGGCACCACGCCGAGGCCCGGGCCCAGCGGGCTTCGACGATGTCGCCGGCGACGGAGCGCAGGCGCGGGTGCCCCCGCAGGCGAGCCCAGAAGCCGGCGAGGTCGGCGGCGTTCAAGGCGGGCACGTTGTGGCAGTCGGCGACGACGGCCTGGGTCATCAGCAGGCCGAGGGCCCGCGGCGCCTCGATCCCCAGCTGGCGCGAGAGCGCGCGGCCGGCGTCGTCGACGATGTCTTTGAGGTCTTCGGCGATGGCCACGCCCGGCGGGTTCAGCGGCAGGCGCCGGGTGCGGGTCGCGAGCTCGTGCACGAGCAGGTGCTTGAGCGCCGTGGCGCCGCCGCGCACGCCGGGGGCGGCGACGACGGGGACGCCGACGCGGGCGGCGAGGGCGACGGTGTCGACGACGCGGCCGTCGCTGGCCACGGTGTCGGTCATGGTCAGGGCCACGACCAGCGGCAGCGGCAGCTCGCGCAGCTGGGCCAGCAGGTGCAGGTTACGCTCAAGCTGCGTGGCGTCGACGACGACGACGACCACGTCGGGCTTGCGCAGGCCGGGCAGGTCACC
>JBKJNL010000675.1:0-3529 GCA_046593615.1 Myxococcota bacterium
GGATGCCGCCGATCGAAAACGGCCCCTGCACGAGGGGCTCGTTGACCGGCGCCCCGGCCAGGCGAAAGGCGAAGCGCACGAAGGGCACCGGCAGCGCGGGGTTCAAATCATCGGCCCGCGTCAGCGTGATGCCGACCTGCGGGTCGCAAGCCCCCAACAGCAGGGCCGCGACGACGACGACGACGACGCCGATGACGACTTCGGGGCTACTGGAAAGCGCTGGCGTCGACGGCATAGGTGAACCCCTTGTCCTTGTTGCCTTCGTTGACGACGACGACGGCGACGCCGACCGCAAGGGCGCCGACGAGGGCCACACCGCCGGCGATGCCGCCGATGAGCAGGCCCGCTGACGCCGGCTCGGGCTCGTCGTCGACGGCGCGGTCACCGACGCCGCTCAACAGCAGCGGCCGCAGCGTCGTCGCCGGATCGGAGGCGCCGACCCACCCGTCGGCCTTTTGCGTGAGCGCGGCTTCGACGAGGTTGAACACGGCCTTTTCGCGGGCGCCTTCGCCGCGCGGCAGGCGGGCGGCGACGACAGCGTCGAGCTCGCCGTCGGTGACGCGGGCGCAGACGACCTGCACGCTCTGGCCCCAGGGCATGACCACGGCGACGACGGTGACGTCGGCGACGTCGTAGGCGAGGTCGAGCAGGTCTGACTTCTTTGTCTCGGCCTTGCGCAGCTGCGCCGTCAGGCGCTGCGCGGCTTCGAGCTCGGGCGAGCCGAGGCGGGCGCTGACCCGGCCGCCTTCGTCGCCGACGACGACGCGCTGGCGGAACACGCGGCCGCCCTCTTCGACGATGACGTAGTGGACGCCGGGTGGCACTTCGACAGCGACGGGGGCGCGGCCGGCGCGGCGGCCGTCGACGAGAACCTTGGCGCCGGGCGGGCGGCTCTTGACCTCGAGCGACACCGGCGCGGTCGACCGCGATTCGTCGCGCACGATGTCGCTGCGGGCGGCGACGTCGGCCGGGGTGACGCCTTTTTGCGGTTTCCAATCGGGCTCGACGGCAAGGAGCTGCAGGAGGGCGCGGTCGGCGGCGGCCTTGTCCTTGACCTGCAGAAAGGCCCGGACCTGCAGCAGCAGCAGCTCGCGGTAGCGGGCCCAGGCGGCGTCGTCCTCGGTAAAGGCCAGGTTTTCTTCGAAGACCACGACGGCGTCTTGCAGGATCTCACGGACGCCGTTCCAGTCGTCGACGTCTTTGGCGGCCGCGGCGCCGCGGGCGGCGTCCTCGAGGCGCTCGTCGAGGTCCTTGAGCACCCGGCGCTCGCGCTCGACGGTGGCCTTGCGCTCGACGGGGGTGACGATCTTGGCGCCGCGTCCGGCGAACACCTGGCGCAGCTGTTCGGTCACCTGCACGACGTCTTTGTCGAGCACATCGCCGCGTGCGGCCACGCCGGCGAACACCGGCGCATCCGCGGCGCCCCGTTCTGACGACGACGACGCCGACGCCGACGCTGCCGACGCCGCCGACGACGGGGCCGACGACAGCGCGGGAGCCAGCAGGAACAGCAGCGAGACGACGACCACGACGGGAGAATGCCGCCGTTTGCTTGATCGCAGAAGCCCCAGCGGACAAAGTCACCGCAGGAAGGAGCCATGTGGACGACGTCGACGACGTAAACGGACAGCGGCTCGGGCGCTACACGCTGGTGCGACGGCTCGGCAAGGGCGGCATGGGCGAGGTGTTCCTGGCGAAGTCGTCGGGTGCCCGCGGCTTCGAGAAGCAGGTCGCCATCAAGCGAATCCTGCCGCAGTACTCGGCCAACAAGCACGTCGTGAACATGCTCGTCGACGAGGCGCGCATCTGCGTCTTGTTGAACCACCCGAACGTCGTGCAGGTGATGGAGCTCGACGAAGACGACGGCTCCCACTTCATCGTCATGGAGTACGTCGACGGCTACGCGCTCTCGCGGCTGATCCGCCGGGTGCGCAAGCGCGGCGACCGGCTCGACCCGATGCTCGCCTGCTTCATCCTCATCAACGTCCTCGAGGGGCTGCACGCGGCCCACACCCAGAAGGACAACGACGGCAACCCGGCGCGCATCATCCATCGCGACGTGAGCCCGCAGAACGTGCTGCTGTCGATGACCGGGCAGGTGAAGGTCATCGACTTCGGCATCGCGCGCGCGCGCGACCGGCTCGAGGCCACGCAAGGCAGCCAGGTGAAGGGAAAGCTGCGCTACATGGCGCCGGAGCAGATCAAGCCGTCGCTGGCGGGGTCGGCGGGCATCGATCACCGCGTCGACGTCTTTGCGGCCGGCGTCGTCCTCTTCGAGATGCTGGCCATGCGCCAGCGTTTCCCACAGACCGGCGACCTCGAGATCATCGACGCCATCCTCGAAGAAGAGACCCCCGACCTGCGGGCGTCGCCGTCGCAGGGTGGCGGCGGCATCGACGACGAGCTGTGGGGCATCCTCGAGCAATCGTTGGCCAAGGAGCGCAAGCGACGCTTCAAAGACGCCAACGCTTTTGCCGGCGCGCTGCGCGGCTACCTCTACGCCCGCGATCCGGCGTTCACCGCCGAGCGCCTCGCCAAAGCGATGCGGCGCAGCTTCACCGACGAAGTCGACGAAGAACCCGCCGACGACGTGCCAGCGGCGCCGATCGTCACGCGCGGCAAGGTCACGGTGAAGTCGTTCCCCTCGCCTTCCAGGACGGGCTCCCAGGCCGGACCGACGTCGCGCGCGGCCCGCCAGCCCGAGCCCGAGCCCGAGAACGAAGAGACGCGCACGCAGATGCGGCCGCGCGTCGAGCAGCCGCCGCCCGAGCCGGTGCGCCGGAAGAAGAGCCCGATCCCGGCACCGGTCGTCGGCGCCATCATCGGCGCGGTGGTGCTCATCACGGTCGGCTTGTTGATCAAGAGCGCGATGAAGCCGCAGCAGCTGCCCGTCGACGGCCAGCCCCCCGTGACTGCGTCGTCGCCGACGAATTCGACCAATTCGACGAGCTCGACGCCGAATTCCGATCCGCGGCCCCAGTCGCCATCGAACACGACGACGAATTCCGTGGCGCCGCCCGACAAAAACGGCGGCGGCCTCGTCGACCTCGGCGGCGGCCTGGTGATGGTGGTCGAGACGCTGCCGCCGACCGCGCGCATCTCGCTCGCCTACCAGCCCGACCCGAAATACGTGTCGCCGGCGCGCCTCAAGGTGCAGCGCGGCGAGACCATCGACCTGTTGTTCGAGGCCGAGGGCTACGAGCCCCTGCGGCGTCAGTTCGTCGCCGAGGGCGACAACCTGCGCTTCGTCGTCGAGCTGACGGCCATCCCTATGCCGCTGGTGGTGCGTCCGGTGCCGCGCGACGCCGAGATCCTCGTCAACGGCGAGGTCTGGCGCGCGGGTCGCAAGGTCATCCCCGGCGTCGAGTTGCAGATAAACGCCCGCCATCCGTTCTTCCTGGAAAAGACCGTCACGGTCATCCCCGAGCCGGGCCGCTCCGTCGTCGTCGACATCACGCTCGAAGAGCGCCCGACGCCGGCGCCAGGCAGCGAAGCGCCCGCGGGCGACGACATCGATCGCGGCCTCGAG
>JBKJNL010000854.1:0-4934 GCA_046593615.1 Myxococcota bacterium
GGCGGCGTCGGCGTTCGCCTGTGGGTCTGCTGCGCGCAGGACAACGCCAGATCGCGATCGCGGCACGGCCACTGCAGTGACAGACCGCACAAGCGCAAGCACCGCGCTCGACGTCGACGACGTCGCAGGGAGGACCGACATGTTCCACCAATGGCTCATCGCCTACGACTTCGAACCCTGCTGTGACGCGGCGGCCCACGCCGCGGCGAGGCTGGCCGTGGCCCAGGCCCGCACCGACGGTGTCGTCGGCCGGCTGGTGCTCTGCCACGTGGTGCTGCCACCACCGCTGCCGATGAGCACCGACGTGTTCGGCGCCCCCGACGCGCTCGGCCTCATCGCCCAGTCCTCGCTCGACGCCGGCCTGCGCCTCGACGCCGCCGCCGACACCCTGCGCCAGGAGTATCCGTCGCTGCAGGTCGACGCCGTCGTGCAGTCGGGGCCGCCGGTGGAGTCGCTGCTCGCCGAGGCCGATCGGCAAAACGTCGACGCCATCGCCGTCGGCTCCCACGGCCGCACCGGCCTCGCCCACGCGCTGCTCGGCAGCACCGCCGAGAAGTGCGCGAACAAGGCGCGCAAGCCGGTGTTGGTGGTGAAGGTCGAAGAGCCGCCGCAGTTCGCCAGCGTGTGATGGGCGGAGCGGCATCCAGGATGCCGCGATTCGAGGGGACGCCGCACCGCGCCGCGATCATCCGGTCTAGACACTGAAAGCGGCAGCGCTGATTCTTTACCAATTTGTTTTCAGCGCACGAAGGTGCCCGGAATTACCTGGTAAAAGTACGACCGGCTGCGCCCATTCGTGGCGAACACGCAGTTTCGTCGCAGCGCCGCCCCGGTGTGGCGCTTTTGCGACAACTCTTGTGCCCCAACCCGCGGGGGGAGCGGCGGTGGTGGGTCGACCCCGCCTCGGGCGGGCGCCGGCGGCGGCGCCTGATCGCGGATGGCTCGGTGATTGAAGACACATTTCTGACTCGGCAAGGCAGACATTTTGCCGACCTTTTTATTCGAGTCGCTCACTGGCTCAACCTGGAGGCACCGTGACCCGTCCTGAAGCCCGCCGCCGTCCCCAGGCGTTCGCCGCCCACCAGATCGCGGACGACTTCGACACCGGCGGCGAAGCGTTCGACCCGTTCGCCCCACCCGCCGACGACTTCGCCCCCACACATGAGGCGGAACTGCACACTTCGGCGGCGTCTTCGGGGGTGTCGATGGCCGAGCAGCTCGGCCGGGTGTTGTGGCGAACGGCTTCCGCGATCACCTTGCCCCAGGTCGTCGTGGGCGTCGCCGTCGCCGTCACGACGGGCGTGGTCATCGGCCTGGTTCGTCGTCGTCCTTGAGCCCCTCGCTTCACCCCATGATGTTGCTTCTGCTCTGGCTCTTCTGCGGTGGTCTGGTGGGCCTCGTCGCCGCCCTGGCCTTTGGCAGCGACCGTCGACAGGGTGTCCTGGTCGGCTTGGTCGCCGCCGCCGTCGGAGGAGCGCTCTTCTCGGCTTTTGGCCTCTTTGCCTTTGGCTTCGCGGGCGCCGGGTTGAGCGACGCCATCACCCGCTCGTCGTCGTCGACGGCGCTGGTGCTGGCCCTCGTTGCTGGCGTCGTCATCGCCGCCGGCTGGCAGATCATCGTCCGCGCCCGCGCTTGAGCGCGCTCGCTTTCTCCTCTTCGGCCCCGGGGTGTCGCCATGTTCCACAAGAAGCTCGTCTTGCTGTCGTTTGGGTCCCGCCTGCGGGCCGGGCAGGCGCACCTCGCCATGCAGCACCTCGCCGAACAAGGGCGGCTGGTCATCCACGATGCCGTCATGATCACCAGGAACGACAACACCCCGGCCTTTGTCGAAGAGATCGTCGACGACGCCTGCGTGCAGATGCGCGGCTCCCTCGGCGTCGACTTCTGGTCGGCGTTTTTCGGCGCCGCCCTGCAGTGCCGCTCGGGCCACGACCGCGCCTGCCACGAGCTGGGCGCGCTGCTCGACGACGCGGGCCTGCCCGCCGGCTGCCTCGACGAGCTCAAGCACGCCGTCGGCGACGACACCTCGTCGGTGGCCCTGTTGGTGTCCGACGTCGACCCCCTGGCGGTCGTCGTCGAGCTCGAGCGCTTCAACGACGGCCGCATGGTCATCACCAACCTGCCGGGCAAGAGCGTCGACGTCTTTCGCAAGGCGCTGCTGGCCGAAGCCCCCGCGCAACTCAGCCAAGGAGCCGTCTGAATGGGCACCTCCATCGCCTTTTTCGTCGCCGTCGGCATCGTCGCGGCCGTCGTGGCCCGCTCGCTCGACCGCTGCTGCCAGGCCCTGGGCAAACCCGGCACCGGGCTGGTCGCCGTCGTTGGCAGCGTCATCGGCGGCAGCCTGGGCTTGATCTGCTTCAGCCAGACCCTCGATCACCTGCACCTCGCCGGCTTCGTCGGCGCGGCCATCGGCGCCTGCTTCCTGCTGGTCGGCGTGTCGGCGGCCAGCGAAGAGTTGCGCCTGCCCGACGACGACCTTGCCTATGACCTCTGAGCGACCCCTGGGGCGCAGAGCGCCAGCACGACGAGCCACGCGACGAGCGAGAGGGAATGGATGACCGAGGCCTGGAGCACGAAACCCGGCGCCGCGCGCGCGGGCACGCCGCTCCAGGGCCGATCGGCGGGCCGATCGGAAATGTCGATCCCGTCGTCGCATCCGACGTCGTCGCAGCCGTCGTCGATGTCGTCGCAGCCATCGTCGACGTCAGCAGCGCCGGCGGCGCGGCGACCGACCACCCTGTCGCGCCTGGCCCGCTACGCCGGCGCGTTGGCGCCGAAGCCGACGCTGCAGAACAAGGTGCTCGCCGGGATGGCGTCGACGGCGCTGCTGCTGATCATGGCCGCTGTCGCCGTCGTCGTCGCCGATCGCGAGACCGCGGTGCGCGAGCGATCGCAGCAGACGGTCAACGTGCTCATCGAGCTCGGGCGGCTGCGCAGCGCCCTCACCGACGCCGAGAGCGGACAGCGCGGCTACCTGCTGTCGGGCGACGCCCGCTATCTCGAGCCGTGGCACGGCGCCGAGCGGTCGATCCGTCAATCGCTGGCGGTGCTGCGGGCGCTGTCGGCGGCGCCTGATTCGTCTTCGTCGTCGTCGTCGGCGCTGCTGACGGGGGCCGACCCGGTGCGCGACGCCGAGCTGGCGGTCTTGAGCGACCTCGTCGACACCAAGCTGAACGAGCTCGCGACCCTCGTCGAGACGCAGCACAAGAAGGGCAAAGGCGCCGCCCTGCAGCTCGTCCTCGAGGACAGCGGCCGGCAATCGATGGACGCCGCCCGTGCCAGCCTGGCCCGCCTCGAGGCCCGCGAGCTCGAGCTGCGGGCCCTGCGCCTGCGCGATCTCGCCCAGGCCCGCGGCCTGCTTTTGTTCGTGATCTTCATGGGCTGCGGCCTGTCGGCCCTCTTGAACATCGTCGTGCAGGTCTCGATCAAGCGCGACCTGGAAGAGCGCGATCGCGACGCGGTGTTGCTGGCCGCCCAGGCCGAGAAGCTCGACGAGAGCGAGAGCACCCTGGCCCGTCAGATGGCGCTGATCGCCGAGGCCAACACCGCCCTGGCCACGCGATCGTTCGAGCTCGAAGAGGCCCACGATCGCGCCGAGCAGCTGGTCCAAGACCTGAGCCAGTCCAACCGCGATCTCACGCAGTTCGCCTACGTCGCCAGCCATGACCTCAAGGCGCCGCTGCGCGGCATCGCCCACCTGGCCACCTGGATCGAAGAAGACACGACGGCGCTGTCGCCGCAGTCGAAAGACCACCTGCACCTGATGCGGCAGCGCATCACACGCATGGAAGCCATGATCGAAGGCGTCCTGCGCTACTCGCACGCCGGCCGCACCGGCGACGGCGTGGTCGACGTCGAGCTGGGTCAGCTGCTGCGCGACGCCGTGGAGCTGGCCGCCCCGCCCGCGGGCGTCGCCGTCGAGGTCGTTGGCGGGTTCTTCCCGGTCGCGGTGGGCCGCATCCAGCTGCAGCAGGTCGTGTTGAACCTCGTCGAAAACGCCATCAAGCACGGCACCCCGCACGGCGGCGTCGTGCGTGTCACGGCCGCCACAGTCACCGGGCCGCCCCCGGGCATCGCCCACCCGGATCGCACACCTTCGGCCGCGCGCCTGGGCAGTGAGAGCGGCTGGTTCCGCATCGGGGTGCGGGACGACGGGCCCGGCATCGATCCGCGCTATCACGAGCGCATCTTCGGGCTCTTCCAGACGCTACAGCCCAAAGACCGTGTCGAAGGTGCAGGCATCGGACTTGCTGTGGTGAAAAAGCTCGTCGAGCTTCAGGGAGGCAGGGTGCAGGTGGATTCCGCAGAAGGACAGGGGACCGAGATCTCGTTCACCTGGCCCAGGCAGCCCCGGAAGCGCAGCGCACCCTCTTCACCCTCTGCTTTTTCTTCCTCTTCTTTTCCCCCTACAACGCCATCATCGGCACCCGGCATGACCATGGATGTCCAGACAAATGGAAATCAGACTGACGCACAAAGCAGTCAGGCAAATGGCCAACAAGCCCGTCAGCCCGATGGCGCACCCCATCCAATGGCCGCCTGTAAAACGGTCAATCTCGGAGCCGTGAAATGACGCAAAAAGAGCTGGTCCTGCTGATCGACGACGAGCCCGACGAGTGCGCGCTGCACAAGGCGACCCTCGAGCGTGCCGGCTACGCCGTGCGCGTGTCGACGTCGCCAAAAGACGCCCTGAACCACCTCGAAGACGTCGCCGTCGTCGTCACCGACCTGCAGATGGAAGAGATGAACGGGCTCGCGGTGTGCGAGCGCGTGCAGGCCGCGGCCCCTGACATCCCCGTCATCATGCTGACCGGCATGGGCAGCATCGACACCGCGATCGCCGCCCTGCGCGTCGGCGCCTACGACTTCCTGACCAAGCCGGTCGATCCCAAGCTGCTGTTGGTGTCGTCGGCCCGCGCCCTCGAGCGCCACCG
>JBKJNL010000998.1:0-3775 GCA_046593615.1 Myxococcota bacterium
TCGGTCTCGACGTCGACGTCGAAGAGGCCGGCGGCGGCGTCGAAGCCCTGCGGGTCTTGACCAGCGCCGACGTCGACGTGCTGATCGTCGACCTCCACATGCCCGACGTGCACGGGCTCGAGGTCCTGTCGTTCTGGCGGGGCCGCGTGAAGGGCCGCCACGGCGGAGGCGCCACCGCCCACTGCGCCGTCGTCGTCAGCACCGATGTCTCGGTGCGCGATCGTGAAAAAGCGCTTGAGCATGGCGCGGTCTCGTTCGTCGACAAGCCCGTGTCGGGCAGCGCCCTCGAAGGCCCGCTCGCCACGATGGCGACGCCGTCTTCCACGCCGTCTTCCACGCCGTCTTCCACGCCGTCTTCTTCCAAGTCCGGGCGCCCCGTCTCGGGGACCTGATGGCGCGCCTCGATCGCAGCCTGCGGGAGTTCATCGCCGAGGCCACGGAGATCGTCGAGCATCTCCAGCAGGGACTCGCCGTCATCCACGACGAGAAGAAGCGGGGCAAGGCCGGGGCCCACGGCGGCTTTGGGCCGATGCTCAACGAGGTGTTCCGTCATGCCCACTCGCTCAAGGGCCTGGCGGGCATGTTCGGCGTCGACAGCATGGGCAAGCTGGCCCACCAGATGGAGACGCTGCTCGACGGGCTGCGCCTCGGCAAGCTGCCGCTCGACGACGAGCTCCTCGAGATCCTCTACGCCTGCGCCGACGGCTTCTCGACGCTCCTGGCCGAGGTCAACGACGGCAAGACCGGCGACGCCGGCATGGTCGATGTGCTCATCCGCCGCATCACGCAAAAGGCCGGAGGCGGGGCCGCGGCAGAACCGGCGCCGGCGACGTCGGCGACGCTGCACCTGCCGGCCGAGGCCCTCTCGTCGTTGACCGAGTACGAAGAGCACCGCCTCAAGGAGAACCTCAAGGAAGGGGTGCCGCTGTACCGCGTGCACGCCCCACTGGCGTTGGCGTCGTTCGAGCGCGATCTCGGGGCGTTGACGACGGCGGTTCAAAGCACCGGCGAGCTGATCACGAGCCTGCCATCGACGGATCCGGGTGGCCGCTTCCTCATCTTCGACCTGCTGCTCGCAAGCACGCAGAGCATCGAAGAGCTGACGCGGCTGCTCGAGCCCGTCGGGGCGCAGCAGGTCGAGCGCATCGACCGCGGACGAGCGCCGGCGCCGCCGCGGCCCGCGCCCATCGCCGACGACGTCGAAGTCGACGGCGAAGTCGACGGTGACGCTGTCGCTGCCACAACGACGATGCGCCACGTGACCGAGACCGTGCGCGTCGACATCAAGAAGCTTGACGAGCTGATGGGCATCGTCGGCGAGTTGGTCCTCGCGCGCGGCGGCCTCACGCGCGTGACCAACGAGCTCAAGAGCGAGATCGGCTTTCGCGGCATCGCCGTCGACCTGCACCGCCTGGTGCGCACCATCGAACGGCGCATCGTCGAGCTCCAGCTGGCCATCATGCAGGTGCGCATGGTGCCCCTGGGGCAGGTCTTTGATCGCCTGTCGCGCGCCGTGAAGCGCACCGCCGAGGGCCTCGGCAAAGAGGTTGACCTCGTCGTCAGCGGCGAAGACACCGAGCTCGACAAGCTCATCGTTGAAGACCTCGTCGACCCGCTCATGCACCTGGTGCGAAACGCCATCGACCACGGTCTCGAGAGCCCCGAAGCCCGCGCCGCCGCCGGCAAGAGGCGCGTGGGCACCCTCGAGCTGCGGGCTTATCCTCGCGGCAACCACGTCATCATCGACATCATCGACGACGGCCGCGGCATCGACGAGGTCGCCGTCAAACGCACCGCCCTCGATCGCGGTCTCGTCGACGAAGAGCACGTCGGCTCGCTGAGCCGCCGCGAAGTGTGGAACCTGGTGTTCCTGCCCGGCTTCTCGACCCGCAAAGAGGTGTCGTCGGTGTCGGGGCGCGGCGTCGGCCTCGACGTCGTCAAGACCAATATTTCGCGCCTCTCGGGCCTGGTCGACGTCGACAGCACGCCCGGCAAGGGCACCCGCTTCAGCATCACCCTGCCGATGACGCTGGCCATCATCCAGGCCGTGATCGTGAAGAGCGCCACGCGCGTCTACGCGCTGCCGCTGGCCTCGGTGCTCGAGATGGTCGCCGTCACGCGCAAAGATCTCTGCACCGTCGAGGGGCGCGAGATGATCACGCTGCGTGGTCAGACGTTGCCGCTGTTGCGCCTCGACCGCGTGTTCCACCCCGACCAGACGGCGGCGCAGAAGCAAAAGCGCTCCGAGGGAACCAGCCTCGGCGAAGACGACATCGGCTACGCGGCCGTCGTCGGCATGGTGCAGCACCGAGCGGCCCTGCTCGTTGACGACGTGCTCGGCCAGCAAGACATCGTCATCAAGACCCTCGGCGCCTACTTGCAGAACGTGCGCGGCATCGCCGGCGCGACCCACCTGGGTGACCACGAGACCATCCTCGTCCTCGATGTCGGCGCCCTGATGCAGGACCTCGTCGACAGCGAAGGCGTCTTGAGCATCGCGGCGTCGCGGTCACAGGCCGAAGCCTGATGTACGAGTCGTTCTACGGCCTGCGCGCGCGTCCGTTCGGCAAGTCGCCGGACCCTGCCTATCTCTACGAGAGTCGCGCCCACGCCGAGGCGCTGGCGCGCATCGTCACCGCCGCCGAAGACCGCGACCTCGCCGTGCTCACCGGCGTCGTCGGCGCCGGCAAGACGACGTTGACCCGGGCCCTGGTCGATCGCCTCGCCGAGACCTTTGGCGAACACGCCCACGTCGTCCTCCTCGTGAACCCGCGCCTGTCGCCGTCGGAGCTCCTCTCGGTGTTCGCCGAGCGCCTGGGCATCGACCCCGTTCCAAAGACCAAGACCAAGCTGCTCGACGCGCTGTTGGCCCGCCTCTTCGAGATCCACGAAGCCGGCGGCATCACCCTGCTCGTCGTCGACGAAGCCCACCTCATTCCGTCAAAGGCCGTGTTCGAAGAGCTGCGGCTGCTGCTGAACCTCACGCTCGACGACAGCGCGCTGCTCGGACTGTTGCTGGTGGGCCAAGAAGAGCTGCGCACGCGGCTGGCAAAAAAGGACCTGCGCAGCTTCGCCCAGCGCATCGGCGTGGCGTTCCATCTTGAGCCGCTCGATCGCGACGACGTCGGGGCCTACATCGACCACCGGCTGGCCATCGCCGGCCGGCACGAGCCGCTGTTCACCGACGACGCCGTCGGCCTCATCCACCAGGCCAGCGGCGGTGTGCCCCGCAAAATCAACGTGCTCGGCCAGGCCGCGCTGCTGGTGGGCTACGGCCTCGAGGCCGACCGCGTCGATCGCGCCATCGTCGACGACGTCTGGCACGATCTGCGCGAGCACCTCGGCGCGGCATTCGAAGGAGCGGGCTAGCCAATGGACATCCTGTCGATCCGGAAAAAAGGCAAGAAGCCGCCAAAGACACCCGACGCTTCGCCGTCGCCGTCGTCTTCCGCGCCGTCGTCGGGTCCGCCTGCTTCGTCGCCGTCGCCGTCGTTTCCGCCGCTGTCGTCGTTTCCGCCGCTGTCGCTGCCGCCGATCCATCCGCCGCCCAACAACGCGACGATCATCGACGAGGCGCCGCCGTCGGCCATGACGAGCACGCACAGTGGCAAGGTCGCGCCGAGCGATCCGCTGCGCGGGTTCCTCGCGAAGTACGACAACGAAGAAGACGGCGACGGCGACCGCTTGCTGCAGGGGCCCGAGGCCCCTGACACCACCCAGCGCTTCTTGAGCTTCCGCCTCGTCGACGAGGAGTACGCCGCCAGCATCATGGACA
>JBKJNL010001025.1:0-7210 GCA_046593615.1 Myxococcota bacterium
GTGGAAGCAGCTCCCGCCCACACGTCGCCGACGGCTTTCAGCGGGAAACCGCCGACGCCGCGGGATCCGGTGTGACAGCGGTGTCCTGCTTCGCCGCGGCTGGCGCGCTAGACCGCATGCGGCTGCGGCTCGGACATTGGTCCGCCCGTTGCTCATGCCCGGCTCACAAGCCGGCACCAAACCCCGGCCACCAGGAGCGTCCATGCGCATCGTGTCTCTCGTCGCTGCCCTCGCCGTCCCCGCCCTCGCCGTCGGCTGCATGCAAGAACGCACCTACATGAATCCCAACGAGAACCTGCCGTCGATGGATTTCGGCGGCAACGACTCCCTCGAGTTCAGCGGCGGCGGCGCGCTCAGCGGCGACATCGGGCCGGTCAAGGGCTTCCGCGGCCAGCAGAACGTCAAGGTCGAGGGCTACGACGACGGCACCTGCACCTACGTCACCATCACCGGCGTGGGCGAAAACGGCAGCGGCTTCCTCTACGTCGACGTCATGCCCCGCGTCGACGAGCTGCCCGAAGGCAGCCACGCCATCGACAGCGGCGACGTCACCTACGAAGGCACCATCGTCACCGCCCACGCCGACACCAACGACGGCAACGTCTTTGACGCCAACGCCGAAGACGGCTCGGTCACCCTGGTCAAGCACCCCGACGGCACGCGCGAGCTGTCGATCCAGGCGCTGGTCGACGACGGCAGCGGCAACTTCACCGAGTCGGTCGGCGTCTTCAAGCTGCAGCCCCGCCGCTGATTTCAATCACCACTCTCGAACGAACGAAGGGCCCCTGGTGGGCCCTTCTTCTTTTGCTTCGTCGGCGTTGTCAGGCCCTCAACACCAGGCGTTGTTCATGATTTCGCCGAAGCCGCCGCCGCCGGGCACGATGTACTGCTTCTCGGTGAGGCCACTCTCTTCAGCCCAGCGGCTGCCGGGCTTGCTTTGCAAGACGTCGGGCGGCGAGGCGCCGCGGTCGAGGCGCATGGCGTAGACGACGACGTCGGGGTGGTCGGCTTTCATGCGCCGCAGGTACTCGGGCGTGACGATCAAATTCACCGTGATGAAGCGGCGCGCGGTGCCTTCGACCTTGGTCTTGTAGTGGGTGATGGCCTCGCTCAGCGAGCTGCCGGTGGCGCCCATCGGATCGGGGAACAAGACAAAAGCGTTGTCGACGTCGCCGCCGATCTTGCTGTCGCCGAAGTGCGAGCCTGTCACTTTATCTTGCGCATCGGTCAAGCGTCTCATGACCACATGATCTTGCCGAACCAGGCGCGGCGTCAGCGTCTTGTTCAAGAAGTCGAAGCACACCTGGCTCGGCAAGGTGCCGGCGCGCATGATGTTGACCGAGACTGCGCGGACGTCGGGGTCGAGGATCTGCCCGGTCCAGATGCCGTGGGGCGAGATCGCCGCCATGCGGGTCGTGATGCTGCGGACCACGCGCGGCAGCTCGCCGTTCATGACTGCTTTGATCAGATACTGATACAGGTCTCTGACAACCTGGTTGATCGCCGGCTGCTGCGTGCCCTCGGCGCACAGGAACGCCAGGTGGGTCAAGAGGAACGGGTCGGCGAGGATGTGAACGTTGTCGCCGTAGTCGTGGTCGAGCTCGCGCTCGCGCGACGGCAGGTGGTGGTACGCAGCGTCGGCGGTGCCGTTCGTTTCGGACATGCCGCCGACTAGCGCTTTTGGCGGCGATCCACCAACCGTCGCCCGCCCAGCCGTCAGCCGACGAGCGAGGCGACGTCGTTGAAGAGGGCCACGGCCATCAACATGCCGACCAGCAGCAGCCCCACCTGGGTGGCCCGGATGCGGGCCTGCGGCGACAGCTTTTTCCTGCGCACGGCCTCGACGGTGAACAGCAGGATGTGGCCGCCATCGAGCACCGGCACCGGCATCAGGTTCAACAGCGCCAGGTTCACGCTGAACAGACACATCATCTCGAGGAACAGCCGCGGTCCGGCTTTGGCGGCGTCGCCGGCGACGGTGGCGATGAGCACGGGGCCGCCGAGCTGATCGAGGCCGACCTCACCGGTGACGAGCATGCGCAGGCCGCCGACGATCATGCCGATGGCGGCGCCGGTGTCGTCGACGGCGAGGACGGCGGCTTCGGGCACCGACACGGTGCGCTTCGACAGCACCGAGTCGCCCTGCTCGGCGCGCAGCACGATGCCGGGCGTCTTGCCGAGCGCGCCGCGGCCCACGGCCTTTTGCATGCGCAACAAGAACGTCGTGCCCAGCCCGTCATCGTCGACGAGGCCGAGGACGTGGATGCCGTCGGGGTCCTTCTGCAGCGCGGCGTCGACCTCATGCGCCTGGGTCAGGGGCCTGCCGTCGACGGCGACCACGCGCAGCGCGTTGGCCCGCAAGCCCTTGCTGGCGGCGGGGCTGTCGGGAAGCACGGCGACGACGGTGGCCTCGTGGGCGGCGATGCCCCGGCGCTGCTGCTGCGCGGCCACGGCGGCCTGCACGGCGCTGCGCGTCTGGCCCAGCAGAGCCTGCACCGGCCCCTTCACTTCGTCGGAGAGCACGGCGAAGCGCAGGTCGCGCACCGGCGCCCCCGCAGTCGTTTCGGTCGTCGTCGTTTCGGTCGTCGTTTCGGTCGGCGTTCCCGCCGGCGTGGGAGCGACGGGCGCGAGGTCGCAGGCGTCGTCGAGGCACGGTGTGTGGGGCGCCGTCGGCGTGTCCGGCGCCACGGCGACGCGGGGGCCCGCAACGGTCAAGGTCAACGTCTGCTTCTGCGGCGGCCCGGCAGCCACAGGCTCAGCGCCGTCGACCGGCGGCGACGCCGACGCCGGCACCATGCGTTCGACGACGACGACGACGTTTTTGTCGGGGGCGGCGGCGTCGAGGGCGGCCAGCAGGCTGCCGCGGTCGGCCACGGCGGCGCCGTCGACCGACAGCACGCGGTCGCCATCGCGCAGGCCGGCGGCGTGAGCGGCGCTGCCGGCGGCGACGGCGACGACGGGCAGCTGGCGCGTGGTCATCAGACCCAGGCGACCGACCGGAGCCTTTTTCGTCGGGTCCGGGTTCTTGGCCGACGACGGCGTCGCCTGCAGGTCGAGGCGCTGCTCGCCGCGCTGCACGGTGATGACGGTGGGCTGGTTCGGGCGGGCGCCGATGTGCTCGACGACGTCGTCGAACAGGGTGATGGGGTGGCCGTCGACGGCGACGATGCGGTCGCCGGCGCGCAGGCCGGCTTGTTCGCCGGGCTCGCCGACGATGACGGTGCCGACGACGGGCTCGACCACGGTTTTTTCACCGAGGTTGAGGCCAAAAAAGATGACGAGGGGCAAGAGCAGGTTGGCGGCGGGGCCGGCAAAGGCGATGGCCACCTTCATCCAATAGGGCTTCTCGAGGAACGCGTAGTGGCGCTCGTGCTCGGGAACGTCGGCGGTGACGTCGTCGCCGTACATGCGCACGTAGCCGCCGAGGGGCAGCACCGAGAGGCGGTACTCGGTCTCGCCGCGCCTGAATCCAATCAGCTTCGGCCCGAAGCCGATCGAAAACACCAGCACCCGCACGCCGGTGAGCTTGGCCACGATGAAGTGCCCGAGCTCGTGGATGGTCACGAGCGGACCGATGAGGAGGACAAAAGCGAGGAAGGTCACCGCCACAGCATCGCCACCGACGACGTCCCGGGCAAGCCTGCGGCCGCGTGGGTGCGGATTCGGCGTGCAGGACCCTCACGCACCGGCATTCCCGGATCCGCCGTGGGTCGTCGTCGTCGTCGTCGTTGGCCGGCTGTGGGGCGGCTCAGTCGAGCAGGTCGCTCAGGCTCGGGCAGGCGCCGAGGGGAGAGTTCTTGTTGCCGCACGACGACACCTTGACGCCGGGGGCGCGGGCTTCGAGGGCGTCGCGCAGGGCCTTGATGGCCGGCTCGTCGAGGTTGCGGTTGTTGGCGAACAGCACGCCGACGTCGCGTCCGGCGGGGGCCACCGAGACGATCAGGTTCTGCAGCCCGAGCACGTCGACCAGCTCGGGGTTGGAGTTGACCAGCAGGCCATCGCCGACAAAGGCCAGGCCCTGCAGCCCGTCGAGGGTGGTGACGTCGGTGGCGCTGACGATGACGGTGCCGTCGACGTGCTGCAGCCCGCGCAGGCCACACAGGTCGCCGAGCACCAGCACGTTTTCGTCGGCGCCGGCCTTGAGGCGCAGGTTGCCCTGGATGGTGGCCACACCCTCGAGCTTGCCGACATCGGCGGCGGCGTCGACGACGACGTCTTCTTCTTCGATCTTCGGATCCTTCTGGGCATAGGCCGCCGCCGGACACGAGCCGTAGTCGAGGATGGGCGCGCACAGGCCAGCAGCGGGCGCGTCGACGTCGTCGGGCAGGCAGGTGTGATCGAGGGGACAGGCCGCTCCGTCGACTTCGCAGACGGCGCCGATGCCGTCGCGGTTGGCGTCGATGGGACAGCCGGCGAGCCCCCCGACGACGATGGCGACGACGACGGCGACGGCGTCACCGACAGGGAAAGGCAGAGTCAGACAGCGAGCGATCACGGGGCCTCCGCGACGAGGAAGCCGGCGGCCAGGGCAGCACCGCCGGCGGCGGCGACGACGAGGCCGCCCCAGACGGCGTAGATGCCGGCGTCGTTCCACAGGCCGCGGGCGTCGTCGGCGTCGCGCTGCTTGACCGCGGCTTGTTGCAACAAGTCGTCGTCGCGCCCGGCTTTGATGTAGCGGACGCGCAGGCCGGCGAGGTCGCCTTCGGCGCCCGAGGCCATGACCGCGGGGATGGCGCCGAGCCCGATCGCCACCAGGCCGACACCGATGCCGACGGCGCCACCGATGCGCAGCGGCTGCCGCCACGCCGGCTCTCCCGTCGTCGTCGTCGTCGCTGCCGCCGGATTCGACGACGACACCCCATCGCGGGGCTCGCCGCCGGTGAATTCGCGGCCGACGCCGTCGACGACGTCGCTGACCTTCTGGGCCAGATCGTCGAGGCCCGAGACCTGGGCGCTGCCGCGTCCGACGGTGACGCCTTTTTGATCGATGAGCTGCAGGGTGAAGACCGTGGTGCCGCCGATCTTGCCGGCCTGGGGCGCAGCGACGACGTCGGCCTGCAGGGCTCCGGCGAGCTCGGCCAGGCAGGCGTTTTCGTCGCCGGTGCACCCGGCCCGCTGCTTGTCGGCCTCGACGCCGAGCAGCTTCTCGACGTTCTTCTGGTCGACGATCTCGAGGGCCTCGAAGCGCGACAGCCGGGCGCCGATCAGGCTGCCCAGCGTGGCCCGCTGCGCGGCGTCGAGATCGCCGGCGACCTCGAGCAGCAGCACCCGGGTGCGCACGGCAGCAGACGGACCAGCGGCAGCAGCGGGACCGGCGTCGCCGTCAGCGGCAGCCAGCACGAGGAGCAGGGGCAAAAACATCACGCCGACCTCTAGCGCTCAGCCCGGCGATGCTCCACCGGTTCCTCCACGGCCGACAAAGCGATCGGGGTGCTGGCAGGAGACGTCGGCGGTCGAGGAAACACCGGGAACACTGTTGACGGCCCAGCGAGCGGCCGGCAGAAGAACTCTGTGATCGCGTCGCGAGACGCCACCTGGAGATCGTCATGGCCAAGCCCCTTCGCACCTACCAACCGTCCAGAATCAAGCGCATCCGCACCCACGGCTTCCGCGAGCGCATGGCGACGCCGGGCGGCCGCAACGTGATCCGGCGCCGCCGCGCCCACGGCCGCGCCAAGCTCGCGCCCACCATCTACCAGAAGTGACCCCGCCCCTTCCGCCCGAGGGTCCTGACGACGTCAGCGGCCCGCAGGCTGGAAGTGGCGTTGGCACCGACGGAACCGAGACAAACAGCAGCACCCACGGAAGCGGCGGTCCCATCAGACCGGCTGCGCTTCCAGGTCGCAAGCGCTCCCAACGACGGCGAGAGCTCCCCCGGGGCCTGCCGTCGTGGCGGCGTTTGCGGGCCACGCGCGACTTCGCCCGCGTCGAGCGCCAGGGCGTTCGCGCCAACGGGCAGTGGTTGGCCGTCACCGTGCGGCCCGGCCCCGGGCGCCTGGGGCTCGTCGTCTCCAAGAAGGTCGACAACCGCGCCCACCAACGCAACCTGCTGAAGCGCCGGCTGCGCGAGGTCTTTCGCGCCGACAAGGCCCGCTGGGCCCTGCGCCAACGGCCCTCAGCCCCCGGCACAGGCGGCACAGGCGGCGGCAGCGTCGACGTCGTCGTCGCCGTCCGTCCCGAGGCCAAGGGCCGCAGCTTCGCCGAGCTGCAGCACGACGCCTGGCAGACGCTCGACCAGGCGATCGCGAAGCTGTCGTCGGTGAAGCGCCCGAAGCCCCCCCACGGCGGCCCAGGGCGCTAAGCCTGCGCCATGGCCGAGCCCAGTTCCCCGAGCGGCGCCCCAAGCACCCCGAGCAGCACCGTGCCGCTCACCGACAAAGACGCCGTCGACGTCGACGCCCTCGGTCGCTGGCTGCGAGCCCGCGGCCTCGCCGGCGCGGCCGGCGCGGGCGCAGAAGCAACAGCGGCGCTCGTCGTCACCCGTTTCCCCGCGGGCCACAGCAACCTGACCTACCTCGTCGAGCCGGCGGGCCACGCGCCGCTGGTGCTGCGCGCGCCGCCGCCCGGCGCAAAGACCATCGCCGCCGGCCACGACATGGTCCGCGAAGGACGCATCCTCCAGCGCCTCCAGCCCGTGTACGGCAAAGTCCCGACGGTTCTCGGTCTTCAAGAAGATGCTGAATCGTCGCCTCTCGGCGTACCGTTCTACGTCATGCAGAAGATCGAGGGCCGGGTGCTGCGCCAGAAGCGGCCCAAAGACATCGCGCTGACGCCCGAGATCATGCGGCGGCTGACCGAGGGCTTCGTCGACGAGCTGGCGGCCCTGCACAACGTCGACGCCGCGGCCGCCGGCCTCCCGGACATCGGCAAGCCCGAGGGCTACGTGCAACGCCAGGTCGACGGCTGGTGCGGCCGCTACGAAAAATCCCGCACCGACGAGATCTCCGACCTCGAAGCCGCCATGGTCTGGCTCAAGCAGAACGTGCCGTCGTCGTCGTCGGGGCCGCCGACGGTGGTGCACAACGACTTCAAGCTCGACAACCTGGTGCTCGATGCCGGCGACGTCACGAAGATCGTGGCCGTGCTCGACTGGGAGCTCTGCACCCTCGGCGAGCCGCTGACCGACCTGGGCACGAGCCTGGCCTACTGGGTCGAAGGCAAAGACGGCGACGACGTCAAGGCGCTGCCGCTGGGGCTCACCTGGCTCGAC
>JBKJNL010001043.1:0-2898 GCA_046593615.1 Myxococcota bacterium
GCCTTTGGAACGTCGAGCGTCACGACAACATCTCGCTGATGAGAGCCACGAGATCGAGCTCGTCGCGGTGGATGCCGTCGATGGCCCCGATGCGGGCGACCTCGACGAGAACGACGCCGCGGTGCTGTTGCAGCATGCCCATGTTGGGCGGCGGCAGCGGCCGGCCGTCGTCGAGGGCGGTCTTGACGACGGCCACCGCGGCCTCGCCGCCGAGCCGGCGCGCGGCCTGGTCGAGCAGCGTGCGCTCCGCCGGCGTGACGACGTCGTCGGCGGTGACGACTTGCAAGAGGAGCTTGATGAGCTCGACGCCGGTGATGGTGTCCACGAAGCCCGGGTGCCAGACGCGACGGCCCGAGGCAAAGGGCTGCCGCACGGCGGCTCTTGACGCTGGGAAAGCCGGTGAGCGCGCGGCTCCTGGCGCAGCCGCCGTCGACGCCCACGTCGTCGGCACCGCCGGCGTCTCGCACGCCGTGAGCTCAGCCCGCCGGACGCGCCGCCAGCCGCTGGGCCCGCCGCGCCGCCGCGTCGGCCTGACGACGTCGATCGTCGTCGGTGAGCATCAACAACGGCGGCACGCCCTTGGGCTTGCCGTAGTCGTCGAGGGCCACAAAGGTCGCGTAGGCCTTCATCGCCTGCCGCACCTCGCCGGTCAGCGGGTGCTCGCTCCACACCGAGACCCCGCACTCCATCGAGGTCTTGAACGTGGCATTCACCTGACCACGCAACACGACGATGTGCCCCAATTTGATGGGCAACAAAAACTGCACCGCATCGATGGCCGCGGTCACCACGACCGAGCGGCAGTGCCGCTGGGCGGCGATGGCGGCGCAGACGTCAATCCACGAGACGATCTGGCCGCCAAAGACGTTGCCGAGGGAGTTCGCGAACTCCGGCAACACATGTTGGGTCATCTCGACCCGCGAGCGGGCCACGGAAAACGGCGGGGCATCGACGAGCAGCTCGGTGGACACGGTGATTCTCCGATCAGGTCAGACCAAAATAAAAAGCGACACATGACAGCTTTCACCATCATGTGTCGCTGACGGTCAGGCGACGTTCACTTCGGCAGCGGCGGCGGCCCACCACCACCGGGCAGCGGCGGCGGGCCGGACTGCGCAAAGAAGCCCTGCAGCGCGGGGACCTGCGACGCCGGCGACCAGGCGGCCTGGCCGTTGGTCCAGGCCAGGGTGTCGGCCTTGATCTGCCCCATGGTCACGAACTGTTTGACGACGTCGAGGCCGAGGGGGCCGACGTTCTGGCCGCCGATGCCAAAGAACCACTGCTGCGCCTGCGGCATCGGCGGGGGCCCGACCATGGCCGGCTGCTGGTTCGCCTGGTTCATCATCTGCCCGGCCATCGCCAGGCCCATGCCGAGGTTCATGCCGGCGCCGCCGCCGCCGCCCATGTTCCCCATCGAATTGCCCATCTGGTACTGCTGGAAAGAGCTGAGGTTCGGCGCCGCCCCGAGGGTCGAGCTGCCGAGCGCTCCCATCGAGCTGCGCTGGTCCATGGCCTTTTGCACGCTCTCAGGGACGTTGATGTTCACAATCTGAACGGAGATCAGCTCGAGACCGTATTCGTCATCGATCTGAACCTTGACCTTCTCTTTGATTTCATCGCCCATCTTCCCGTAGCTGCTGAGCAGGTCGAGGGCGGGGATCTTGGCGCTGCCGATGACCTCGGCCACGGCCTGCTGCAGCAGGCTGCGCATGACCTGCGCGAGCTCTTCGGTGTCGTAGATGCCGTCGGTGCCGACGAGCTGCTTCAACAGCGCCTTTGGGTCGGTGCAGCGGATCGTGTAGGTGCCGAACGCGCCGACGCGGATGACGCCGAAGTCGGCGTCGCGCATCATGAGCGGCTGCGGCGTGCCCCATTTGAGCGCGGTCACCGGCTTGGTCGAGATGAAATACACCTCGGATTTGAAGGGAGAATTGAAGCCATGCTTCCATCCCTTCAGTGTCGACAGAATCGGGATGTTGGCCGTGGTCAGCTCATACATCCCTTCGACAAAGACGTCGGCGATGCGGCCCTGGTCGACAAAGACCGCGGTCTGGCCGGGGCGCACGGTGAGCTTCGCGCCGTTCTTGATTTCGTTCTGCCAGCGCGGAAAGCGCCACACGAGCGTCTGGCCGTTGGTGTCGTCGAGCCACTCGATGACGTCGACGAGCTCGCCCTTCAATTTGTCGAAGAAACCCATGCTGCACCTCCTGAAAGAGCCGACGTCCGCTTAGCACGCGCGGGGGCTCCTGGGCCTGGGTCCGGCGACGTCGTCGGCTGGCAGCCGAAGCAACGCCGAACCAACGCCGAAGCAACCTGAAGCAAGCCGCCGACCAGCCCGGGATCCGCGACTTTCTGAGAGAGGCGTGTGCGCCGGCGCCCGTCTACGCTCGCGCGATGCTCCAGGGAAAAACCACTCTCGTCATGGTCATCACCGCCTTTGGCGCAGCGCTCGGCGCCGACCGGGTCGAAGCCTGCGGCGGGCTGTTCTGCTCGCAGGCCTCGCCGACCCCGATCGATCAGTCGGCCGAGCGCATCCTGTTCGAGATCCTCGACGACGGCAGCGTCAGCGCCACGGTCGAGATCAAGTACCAGGGCAACCCCAACGAGTTCTCGTGGATCGTGCCGGTCACCGGCACCCCCGACTTCGTCGACGTCGCCGGCAAGGACGAGCTGCAGCTGCTCGACAGCGCCACGGCCCCGCAGTTCGTGCAGCCGCTCGTCGAGTGCGACTTCAGCGGCAACGGCGGCGGCGGGTTCCCCTCGTTCGGCTGCGCCAGCGATGCCGACTCCGGCCTGTCGGGAGCAGCCGGCGGCGACGACGGCTTCGCCGGCGTCAACGTCACCGAGTACCCGAGCGTCGGCCCCTTTGACGGCATCGTCGTCGTCGACGGCGGCAAC
>JBKJNL010000100.1:0-3272 GCA_046593615.1 Myxococcota bacterium
GTCGACGACGGCGGGGCGGACGGCGGGCGCGGCGCCAGCCGCGTCGTCGGGGCTGCTCATTGACCGGGCTTTGATCGACCTGAACGCCGCCCGCGCGCGCGCGCAGTCGCAAGGCAAGCTGAGCCCGCTGTGGAGCGAGTCGTGGACCCTCGCGCTGCGCCGCATCGACGACGCCGTCACGCAGCCGCCGCTGGCCCACGACCTCGGCGCTTTTGTCCGCTGCCGCGTGATCCTCGAGGTCGAATTGCAGCGCGACCTCGAGCGCGGCGTGGTCCTGCCCGCGCGTCTGCCCGGCCAGGTGAGCAAGACGCTGCTCTCGGTCGACGAGAGCGTGCAGGAGCTGCGCGCCGCCAACGCGCCGGGCACGACGCTGTCGCCGACGCCGCGTATGGAAGAGGGCGACCTGATCCTGCGCGCGCCCGTGTCGCCGCTCATCGTGAGCTCGCCATTCGGACGCAGAAACGATCCGTTCACGCAGGTGGCCCGCTACCACGCCGGCGTCGACCTCGACGCACCCACCGGCGCGACCGTCTACGCCGCCGCCTCCGGCATCGTCGTCTACGCCGGCCCCCAGGGCGGCTACGGCCGCTACGTCGTCGTCGACCACGGCGACGGCGTGCGCACGCACTACGCGCACCTCTCGCAGATTCGCGTCGCCGTCGGCGCCCTCGTCCTCGAAGGCGACGCCGTCGGCTTCGTCGGCTCCACCGGCCGCAGCACCGGACCGCACCTGCACTTCGCCGTCACCAACGCCCTCGGCGTGTTCCTCGACCCGCTGGCGGTGCTCGACATCCCGTTCACGGCGATCGCCGAACAGGTCGCGGCCAAGCCCTGAGCGCCCCACGATCGCGACGACCCACTGCGGTGCGCTTCAGGGCGCTGCGGACTGCGCCAACGAAAAGCGCGCCCCGAGAGGCGCGCTGGTCGACGTCAAAGTCTGGTTGCTCTCAGAGCTTGGAGACCGAGCGCGAGAGCTCGGGGCGGAAGTTGCCGCGCAGCTCGATCAGGTTCCGGAAGCGCGTCTTCTTGCGGTTCTTGATGTAGCTGCCCTCGGGCTTGGTCAGCTCGCCTTCGATGTTGACGTCGCTGAAGTCGATGACGGTCTTCTTTGAGTAGACGGTCTTGTCGGCTTCGACCTCGGCCGCGTCTTGGGCCAAAGCAGGGACAGCGAGCGAGGCGAGGACAGCGAGAACAAGCAGGCGGCGCATCGAAAACCTCCGGACAGTCCCGTTGTAGCGTCGTTCCAGCGATCGTTCCAACTGGAACGGCGCGTTGCTCACGGCCGGCTTCCTGCTGCCCCTACGCGGGTGGCACGGCGCTGGCGAAGCGCCCCAGCAACCCAGGGAGCCCCGATGTCCACCGTCAAGAACGACCAGCAGCCAAAGACCACGACCCGCCCGCCGACGTCGCCGCCCGTGCCCACCGCCGCAGAGGCCAAAGCCGCCGCCGCCGCCGCCAAAGCCAAAGCCGAAGAAGGCGCCGAAGACATCGGTGGTCTCACGCCGGCTGTCACTGAAACCGTCGCGCCCGCCGTGAAGCGAATGCCCGCCAGTGAATTCAAAGCGATCAGCACCGACCTGCGCCGCGCCACGAACAACGAGCGCATGCAGCCCGAGAACGCGGCCGCCGTCGTCGATGCCATGGTCAAGATGCCGCGCGCCGACTTCAAGGCTCTCGTCGACGAACTCGCGACCGACCCCGTCCGCATGGCGAAGTTTGCGGCGGCGCTCGAGCAGGACCCGGAGACAAAGGCGACTTTCGTCTCGCTGCTCGAGAAGAAGGGCTACGTCAGCGTGGAACCGGCGCAGTCTCCGCCTGTCCCCGGCTCGCCTCGCTCGCCGGCGTCCCCCGCGGGTCCAGCGATGTTGCGCGATGACCCGAACCTACCGACAGCCATCCGGCAACTTGTGGCCGATGAGGATATTTCTCGCGCTCAGTCGTACAAAAAAGATTTCGATGCGTATCGAAAAGACTATCGCGCGGCAGTTGAGGGCGCCGCGACCGTGGGCGAGCTCCGTGTTCTCGGACCGATGGCCGCTCCTCAGTCGCCCGAGCAGCTGCCGGGGCTGACGAACCTGCAAGATCCAAACAACGTCAAATACCAGGCCGCTCGCGGTCTTGATGTCGAAGACATCGACACCCGCGTATTGCTCGCCGACCAGATGCGGCGCCTGACGGGCCGTCCGGTCGCCGGCGACATGTCATTCACGCTCGAGGGGAAGCTGTTGCTCAAGATCGGGCCGCCGCACACCGCTGCGGCGATCGTCGGCGTCGAGGGCGCGGCCCGCTTCGAGAAAGGCAAAGACCAGCAGGTGACCGGTCACGTGGTCCGCGGCGTCACCGTCGGCGGCGCAGTTGTGGAGTCCGGCGGCAACGACGTCGTCGCGGGCTACCACGGTCACGACAACGCGGCCGCTGTGAAGGTCGACGCGGAGGGCATGGCCGTCATCGGCAACGTCGGGGGGTTTGCCGGCAAGGTCGGCCTGAAGGGCGCGGAGATGTCGGTCGGGCTCGGCGTGAACAAGTCGGTCGACTTCGGAGTCGGCGGCGTCGAAGCCGAACTCATCGCCTCGGTCGGGTTCCAGGGCGTGACCGCGCAAGACAGTGAAGCCTTTGTCTCGACGAGCCAGGTTGGCTTCTTTGACAAGCCACCGGAGATCGCGCGCGGCAAGAGCTGGTCGTCTCTGCCCGAGGAAACCAGGCGCACCTACGAACACCAGGGCTGGAGCGACAAAGAGTGGTCCACCGCGGTGGACCTGCAGAAGGGAGCCCGCCGTGTCTGAGCCCACCATCGCCTGCCCCCGTCACGGCGTCATCGACGTCCTCAGAGACGCCCCCTGCCCCGTCTGCGGCGTCGCCGCCTACGACCTCGCTGATCGCGGCGCCCGCGACATCGTGCGCGCCAACCGCGAGACGGGGCTCACGATGAAGAAGCGTCTGGCCGGCGTCGCCATCTTCGTCGTCGTCGCCGGCGCCGTCGCTGTGAGCCCCCTTCGCTTCACGCTCAACCTCTTTGGCCTGCCCATTCCCTTGGGTGCGCTGCTGGCGGCCGCCGTCGCCGCCGCCTTTGGCCACCGCGCCCTCGCCTTGAAGATGGAGCGCGAACCACGCCTGCGCCAGCTCGATGCCGAGCTGACGAGACGGAAGATCTGACGATCGGCGGCGCGGTAGCATCGGCCCATGAAGCCGCTCGCTGCCGCCCCCCTCGTCGTCGTCGTCCTCCTCGGGCTATCGGGTTGCTCCAAGGAGGCGCCGAAGATGGCCGAAGCACC
>JBKJNL010000131.1:0-5206 GCA_046593615.1 Myxococcota bacterium
AAAGCCGCCGCAAAAGCCGCCGCAAAAGACGACGCAAAAGACGACGCAAAAGCCGCCGCAAAAGACGATGCAAAAGACGACGCAAAAGCCGCCGCAAAAGACGACGCAAAAGACGCCGCAAAAGACGAAGCAAAAAAGCGGCAAGCGCCCGCCCATCAAAGAGCCAGCGGACGTCGCCCGTCGCACGAGTCGTCAGAAGAGAGAGCCATGACAAACAAAACCGGCATCGCGCGCATCGAGACGGGCGTCCCGAACCTCGATGAGGTCTTGAACGGGGGGCTGCCGAAGGGCTCGGTCACCGTCATCAGCGGCGCACCCGGGTCGGGCAAGACCATCCTGACGCAGCAGCTGTGTTTCCACAACGCTTCGGCACATCACCGGGTGCTGTTCTTCAGTACTCTTTCTGAGCCGATGGCCAAGAGCCTCTTGTATCTTCACCAGTTCGACTTCTTTGAGAAAAAGAAGCTCGACGGCGACATCAAGTTCGTCGACCTCGGCGTCATGCTGCGCGCCAAGGGGCTCGCCGCCGTCTCCGGCCTCATCCTGCAGCACCTGAAGGACTACAAGCCGACCCTCGTCATCATCGACAGCTTCAAGGTCTTTGACGACCTCGCCGGGTCCCGCGAAGAGCTGCGCAAGTTCGGCTACGAGGTCGCCGTCAACCTGATGGCCTGGGAGACCACCGCGCTGCTGCTGGGCGAATACGGCCCCGCCGACGTCGAAAACAACCCGTTCTTCTCCATCGTCGACGGCGTCTTCTACCTCTCGCAGCGGGAGTCGGCCGGCGAGCGCCAGCGCTTCTTTCGCGTGATCAAGATGCGCGGCACCGCCCACAGCCGCGAGGAGCATCCGTTCCGCATCACCAGCAGCGGTATCGAGATGTTTGCACCCGGGCTGCGCATCGCCCGCGAACCAGACTCCCCGTCCCGCCTGGCCAAACGCTGCAAGACGCACATCGACAAGCTCGATGAGCTGCTCGGACCGGGCATCCCCTGGGGCTCGAGCCTGCTGATCGGCGGCGTCGCTGGCACCGGCAAGACCGTGCTCTCGCTCGAGTTCATCTACCGGGGCGCCCTGGCCGGTGAGAAAGGCATCCTGTTCTCGTTCGAAGAGACCGAGGACCGCCTGCGTGCCGCCGCCCGCGGCCTCGGTTGGGACCTCGACAGCCAGATCGACAGCGGCATGGTCGAGATCGTCTTCATCCCGCAGCCCGACATCAAGGTCGAGACGCACCTGCTCATGATCCGCGAGCGCATCGAGGCCCACAAGGCCAAGCGCGTCGTCATCGATTCCGTGTCGGTGTTCCTCCACAAGGTGACCGACCCCCAGCTCAGCCGCGAAAAGATCTTCCACCTCTGCAGCGTCGTGCAGAACGCCCACGCCGTCGGCTTCTTTCCCACCGACATCCCCTACGGCTCGAACAAGGTCAGCCGCTTCGGCGTCGAAGAGACCGTGGTCGACGGGGTCATCATCTTGAGCGCCATCGAGGAGGGGCTCGAGCGCGAGCGCTACATCGAGGTCTACAAGCTGCGCAACACCGCCCACCTCAAGGGTCGGCACAACATGGCCATCGGCGAACACGGCATCGCGATCTTCCCCCGCTACAGCGACGCGCCGAGGGCGGACGCGGCGGCGCCGGCCATCGAGGCGTCGACGCGCTTGAAGTCGGGCGTCGGCGGGCTCGACGCCCTCATGGGCGGCGGCCTGCTGAAGCGCAGCGCCACCCTGATCTCGGGCAGCCCCGGCGTCGGCAAGACCGTCCTCGGGCTGCATTTTTTGCTCGAGGGCGCCCGGCTGCGGCAGCACGGCTTGTTCGTCACTCTCGAAGAAGGACCCGCTCAGCTGCTCGCCAGCGCCGACGCCCTGGGCCTGCCGCTGCGGGCCGCGATCGAGAAGGGTCTCATCGAGATCCTCTACATCTCGCGCGACAACATCCGGGCCGGCCAATTCCTCACGGTGCTGGCCGATCGGCTGAGCGCGATGAAAGCCACTCGCGTCGTGCTCGACGCCGCGACCCAGATGCTGACCGAGGACATGTCGCTCGATCAGTTCCGCCACGTGCTCTACAAGCTGGTGGTCCGCTTCAAGACCCTCAACATCACCAGCGTCCTCACCCTCGAGGCGTCGTCGCTGGTCTCCGTCGAGCGCGTCACCGAGATCGGCATGTCCCCCATCGCCGACAACCTGTTGATGCTCCGCTACAAAGAAGAGGCCGAACGGCTGGTGCCGCGCCTGACCATCGTCAAAACCCGCGGCAGCGAGCACGATCGCGGCACCCACGTCATCACCATGGGCGCCGGCGGCATGCGCGTCGGCGGCGAAGACGAGGGACCGCTCTGGGCCGGGTTTCCGGCTCCCGGGCGCGAGCGGGGGCCGGCGCCGCAGAAAGCAAAGCCACCAAAGCCAAAGGCCAAGGCCAAGGCCAAGGCCAAGGCAGCGGCAAAAGCAGAAGCAGAAGCAGACGCAGAAGCAGAAGCAGCGGCAAAGGCAAAGGAAAAGGCAGCCGCCAAGCACCCCGCTCCAGGACCGAAGCCCGGCGCCCAAAGGCCGCGATGACGTTGTCCGTCCGCCAGAGAAAGGCCGCGAAGCCGGTTCACGACACCACCCACCAACGCCTGCAAGACCTGTTTGAGATCAGCAAGCTGTTCGCCCGCCTCGACGACGTCGACGGCACGTTCCGGTCGGTGCTCGACATTGTGGCCGGCACCCTGCCGCTGCGCAGCGCGATGTTGATCCAGGCCAAAGACCACCGCTCGGAGATGATCGTCTGGGCCGCCGACGGCCAGCGGCCCGATCAACTGCGGGCCGTGCGCGAGCATGCGCTGGCGTCGTACGCCTGGCTCATGGGCGAAGGAAACATCGAGTCCGTCGACGTCAGCGTGCACAGCGCCGCCGCGACCCTGCCGCCGCAACCGTCGAGCGACGAGACCTTGAAAAAGGCGGTCATCATCATCCCGCTGGTCGTCGCCCACCGGCCGCTGTTCGGCGCGCTGCAGCTGCAAGGCGCGCGGGTGCTGGATGTGAACGACGTGTCCTACGTGAACCACATCGCCAACCAGCTCGCGGTGGCCCTCGATCGGCACCAGGCCTGGCAACAAGACATCGTCAGGCTCGGGCAAGCCGAGCGGGGCCGCGTCGACGCCGAGAGCGAGCGGCTCAGCGCCCTCGCGCTCACCGTCGTCGCCGACACGTCGCGCGAGAAGTACGAGGCCCTCGCCGAGCAGAACGCCGCGCTCTACGAACAGGCGCGCAACGCTGTGCGCGAGCGGGAGCAGATCCTGGCGATCGTGTCCCATGATTTGCGCAGCCCGCTGGGCACCATCCTGCTGAGCGCAGAGGTGTTGGCCTCTGACGACCCGCCGCCAGCCCAGGCCAGGAACGCGGAGCGAATCAAGCGCGCGGCCAGCCGCATGTCCCGGCTCATCGACGACCTGCTCGACTTCGCGAGCATCGAAGCCGGTCGCCTGGCCGTCCACCGGGCGCCCGAGGCGCCCGAGGCGTTGATCCACGAGACCTTTGCCAGCTTCGAGGGCGTCACGCAGAAGAAGCGGCAGACGCTCAAGGCCGACGTCGACGGCCCGCTCCCCCTCATCCACTGCGATCGCGATCGCATCCTGCAGGTGCTTGGCAACCTGACCAGCAACGCCAGCAAGGCCAACCACGAAGGCGGCACCATCTCGCTGAGCGCCAAGAGGCGCGGCGCCGACGTCGTCTTTGCCGTCGCCGACAACGGCCCCGGCATCAGCCCCGACGACATCGAGCACCTGTTCGAGCGTTACTTTCGCAGCACCGACGCGGGCTACAAAGGTACGGGCCTCGGCCTCGCCATCGCCAAGGGCATCGTCGTCGCCCACGAAGGCACGCTGTGGGTCGAGAGCGAGCTGGGCACGGGCTCGACGTTCTTCTTTACGATGCCCGTTGCTGTGCCCATCGCTGTACCCGCGGGCTGAGCGACCAGTCTTTCACGGCAGCTCGACCCCCAGCGCCCGGGCCAGGCCCTGCACTTCGTCGTCGTGGGTGGCGGCCGGTCGGCGGTCGCTTTGCAGATAGACCCGCAGGTCGGCGCGGGCTTCGTCGAGGTCGCCGAGGCGGGTGCGCACCCGGGCCCGGGCCAGCAGCGCATCGGCGCCCGAGGTGCCCCCCAGCGGCGCGAGCACGATGGCCCGCGTGTATTCGTCGACGGCGCCGCGCAGATCGCCGAGCTCTTCGGCGAGGCCGCCGGCGCCAAAGGCCAGGGCCCGGGCCGCGGTGTCGGCGGGGAAGCGCTGCCCAAAGGTCCGGCAGCTCGTGACAGCGCCGGCGTCGCGGCGGTGGCGCAGGCGCAGCTGGCAGCCGAGACGCATGACCCGGGCCAGGGCGTCGTCGTCGTTGTCGACGTCGATGTTCTGGTCAAGGGCGCCGCGCTCGGTGAGGGCGAACACCAGCGGGTCGAGCACGTCGAGCACCGCCGGCTCGCGGCCGGCGAGGGCCCAGAGGGTGACGCCGGCGCTTTTCGGATCGTCGCTGTCGACGAGGGCGGCGGCGGCGACGACGGCGGCGCCGCGCAGGTCGCCGTGGGCCTGCAGCTGATCGACCTGCTGCTGCCAGCTCATCGCTGACGCTGATGCGGGACCTGCTGACGTCGACGACGACGACGACGCTGCTGTCGACGACGACGACGACGACAACGACGCTGGGGGCGCCGGCGTTGCGTGCTTGCGCACCGGGGCGGCCGCGACGACCGGTGCGGCGGGTGGGCTCGCCACGGTCAGGTTCGGGGCCGCGACGGCGGGCGCGACGGGCAGCGGATCCAACGATGACGACTGCGCTCTCGACGACGATGGCGCAGACGATGGCGCAGACGACGGCGTTCTCGGCGGCGACAACGAGGGCGCGGAGCCGACAACAGCAGGTGTAGGCCGGCGCGCGGGCCACAGGAGCGCCGTGCCCGCCGAGGCGGCGCCGGCGCAGACGACGGCGATTCCGATGGCGATGGCGGGAGAAAAGGCCCGGCGACGATCGGCGAGCTCATGGCCAAGGGCAACCTCGAGGTTGCGCTTCAACAACGCGCTCTCGGCGGCGGTCGGCGCTGGACGAGGCAGGCCGCGGGCGAGATCGAGCAGCGCGGCATCTTCGAGCCGGTCTGCGCGCTGTTCGTCAAGCCCGTCTTCAAAGCCGTGGCGGCTCATGATTCACCACCTTCGGGCACCAGAACGGGGACGGGCGC
>JBKJNL010000165.1:0-4654 GCA_046593615.1 Myxococcota bacterium
GAACACGACGCCGGCAGCGTCGACGCTGATGACGCGGGCCGCGGCCTGCTGCTCACCGCCTTGCGCGTGCTCTACGCCCAGGCACTGCTGCTCGGGCACCACCCGCTCGGCGCGCGCGAGCTCGACGCCCTGAACTCGGGCCTGTTGACCCTCGTCGAGGCCGGCGTCGCCGCCGCCATCGAAGGCCGCGGCTGGCCCGGCGACGGTGGTGACGGTGGCGACGACGAGGGCAGTCGGGGACCCGTGCAATGACGACGACCGCCCGGGCCGCCGACCTGCTGCGCGATGCCATGCGCATGCGCGCCGGGCTCACGCGCCTCGACGCCATCGACGCCGCCGCCCGCGCCGCCGACAGCCAGAACGACGACGTCACGGCGGTGCGCGCCCGCGAAGCGCTCGTCGAAGACGCCAACACCGCCGGCGATCCCGAGCGCATGCTGCAAGCGTTCGCCTGGTGCCTGGCGCGCCACGACCAGAACCCCGCGGGGCTCGGCGACTGGGGCGTGCGCAACCTGCTGTGGCGCTACAAATGGGTGGTCGGCGCGCTGCCGTCGTTTCCGCAGATCACGCGCGGCCGCATCGGCGCCGTCCTCGACGACCTCGAGCGCCGCTACCGCGCCTGCGGCAACCAGCTGCGCGCCGTGCACGCCCACCGTGCCGTCGCCGCCGCCCGCCTCGGCGACGTCGACGACGCCCGCGCGCACCTGGCGCGCCACAAGAGCGTGGCGCGCGACGGCCTCTCCGACTGCCAAGCCTGCGAAGCCGACGCCGAGGTCGAGCTGCTGGTGAGCATCGGCGATCCAGCGGCGGGGCTGTCGTCGGCGGAGATCATCCTCGACGGACGACTCAGCTGCGCCGAGGTCCCGGCCCGCACCTACGCCCACGTGTTGTTGCCGATCCTCGACACCGGCGCCGTCGACCGCGCCGTCGACGTCCACGTGCGTGGCCTGCGCGACATGGCCCGCCTCGGCGACAAGAGCTGCGAGATCGCCCACAACCACATCAGCTTCCTCGCCGTCACCGGCAACGACGTGCGGGCCTTGAACCTCTTGAAGAAGGTCTGGTCGAACGCCTTGACGCACACAGCGCTCGAGGTGCGCATGCGCATCCACGCCGCGGCCGGTCTCCTGCTCACGCGCGTCGCCGAAAAGCGCAAAAGCGCGCGGCTGGTGCTGCCCGAAGCCATCGCGTTGCCCGCCCCCGCCGGCAACGTCGACGTCGCCGCGCTGCGCGATTTCGTCGTGGCCGACGCCCTCGCGATCGCCGCGCGCTTCGATCAGCGAAACGGCAACGCCAGCGTCTCCGACAGCGTGCGCGCCACGCTCGCGCGCGTCGCGCGCCCCGTGGACCGGCCCCTGGCACGCACCCCGTCGGCCAAGGCCGCCACCGACGCTGACGACGACGATTGACGACCCTCCGACATCCACCTACCTGAGCGCGTGCTCGCCTTTACCCTCTCGTTTGTCGTTGCTGCCAGCGCCCTCGCGGGGACTCCGAGCGCCGGCGATGACCCCGCGGGACCGCCTGGCGAAGGCCCCGCATCACCGACCTCACCGCCGTCATCCGCGGCGTCATCCGCGGCGTCATCCGCGCCGTCATCCGCGCCGTCATCCGTTCCGGTGGGCAGCGAAGCGCCCGCGCCTGCCGACGTGGTGCCCGCGACCCTCGACCCGGCGATGGAGGCGGCCATCAACGCGCTCGTCGAGAAGCGCCTCGAAGAGCGCCTCGCCGAGCGCAAGAGCGCGGGCTTCTTTGACGACGTACCGGTGCCGGTCACGCTCGCCTGGCGCGGCGACTTCTTTACCAAGCTGCTGTTGCGCAACAACCAGAGCGGCGGCTGCGTCTCCTACGGAAACCCCTCACCCGAGGGCGACAACTTCTCCGGCGACAACGGCATCTGCAGCGAGCTCGGGCTCACGCTCACGGGCCGCGTCAGCGATCGCGTCGAGGTCGGCGCGCGCATCCAGACCCGCTTCGGTGCCCAGTGGGCCGAGTGGTACGAAAACGGCGACGAGCGCGACGAGGTCGGCTCGCGCGGCGACGGCAGCGGCGAATCCCTCGGCCAGAACCACGCTGCGTATCTGCAGCTGCGCGGCCTCTACCTGCGCGTGGCGCCGCCCATCCCCACCGTCACAGCCATCCACATCGGCTCGAGCGACCTCGGCATGTTCAACGCCTGGACCATCGGCAAGTCCCGCTACACCGAGCGCGACAACGGCCGCGGCCTCTTCGTCGAGGGAACCTTTGGCGACCCGCTGAGCTACACCCTGGCCCGCGTGGCCCTGCCCAAGCTCTTTGCCGGACCGGGCTACACCACCGGCATCGCCGACCCGCTCATCGAGAACCCCTTCTGGCAGCGCGACGCCGCCTACGCCTACAAGCTCAAGAGCGAGTGGGAGTGGTTCGCCGCCGAGCAGATCACGAGCTTCGTCCTCGACGAAGAAGCCGACCTCGACGACCCCGACGCCATCGGCTCCACCAACGCCCTCGACGCCAGAGACGGCGGCGTCGTCACCAACGCCCGCTACCAGAACGCCAACGCGACCCTGCAGCTGAAGTCGAACTTCATCGACTGGCTCGGCCTCACGGCGCTGGGCGCGTACTCGTATTCGAAGACCGACGACGACCTGGTGTTCAACTCGGTCACCGGCGCGCAGGGCTTCACGCCGGTGCCGATGGGCGAGCACCACGGCTACGCCGGCGTCGTCCGCGTTGAATTGTTCGATCCAGCCGAGCTCGACCTCGACGTGCAGTTTGAATATTTCAACATCGGTCGCGACTGGGTCTCGGTCTTCGGCGCCCGCCGCGAAGCCGACCTGCTGCTCACCGACGGCTTCGTCGAAGGCCAGGTGGCCACGCTCAACGTCGCCAACGAGTTCCAGGACTTCACCGAGCCCTTCTACGAGCCGATCATCGGCTGGCATGGCGGCACCACCGTCGTCACCTGGTCGCCGGGGGCCCTCGAGCTCTCGGGCGAGGGCACGCTCATCGAGTACAACACCGACACCGGAGACGTGCCGCTCGACACCGACAAGACGTATCCTGATTTCCTCTACACCGACGGCATGACTGACACAGAATTGTTCACGTTTGCCAACACCAACGACCGCGGCCGCGACCCGCGCAGCGTCTACCACCGCTTCCAGAACCGCCGCACCGCCATCGCCGTGGCCAAGGGTGCCTACACCCTCGACTTCTGGAAGAGCGTCACCTTCCGGGTCAAGCACAAGACCATCTACGACACCGACCTGCGCGACCCGTCGATCAGCGGTGACGACGACTACGCCGGCCTGCTGCTGTTCAACCGCGTCTCGGTCGAGGCCCCGGTCACCGACGAATTCTCGGCCGCCGTGGGCGGCCAGGTCGACACCTGGTTCGAGCAGCACCGCTCGGGCGAGGTCATCGCCGGCGTCGCCGACTACCCCAACTATACCACGGTGCGCGCCAAGGCCTTTACCGATTTGCGCTACACATACGGCGGCTTTTCACTGTGGCTTCATATGGAGTATCTCTGGAAAGATCTCGACGCCACCGACGACCGCCTCGATCAGCGAAATCAAAACATCATCCGCTCGCTGGCGATGGCGTCGGCTTCGTTTTGAGGCCGTCGTGAACGACCGCAGCGAGCGCACTGCATGGTGAGGATCCTCGGCATCGATCCCGGCTCGCGAAAGACCGGTTGGGGCGTCGTCGACGTCGTCGGCAGCAACATCAGCCACGTCGACAACGGCGTCTTGTTCCTCGACGACGACCGCGACCTGACCATTCGCCTGGTCGACCTCGCGCATCGCTTGAACGACGTCATCACCACCTACGCCCCCGACCGCGCCGCCGTCGAAGACGTCTTTGTGCAGAAGAGCGCCCGCTCGGCGTTGATCCTCGGGCAGGCCCGCGGGGCCGCGTTGACGACGCTCGGGTTGCGGGGCCTGGCGGTGGCCAACTACCCGGCCTCGGTGGTCAAGCAGCGCGTTGGTGGCGGTGGCCACGCCGGCAAAGAGCAGGTGGCGGCGCTCGTGACCCTGCTGCTCGGCCTGAAAGAGCACCCCTTCGAAGACGCCGCCGACGCCCTGGCCATCGCCATTGCCGCGGCGCTGGAGTCGCCGCTGCCCTTCGGCCAGGCCCACGCGCCGACGGCCAAGAAGAAGCCGAAGAGCAAGGGACGCGACGCGCTGCTGGCCCTGGCCCGCGCGCAGGGCAAGATCTAGCGCCCTACGGAGACTGCATGATTGGTTACCTGAGTGGCACGGTTCAATATGTTGATCTCGACGCCATCTGCATCAACGTCGGCGGCGTCGGCTACCACGTCTTGATGCCGATCACCGACGTCGCCCGCCACACCAACCCGGGGGTCAAGGCCGAGGCCTACATCCACACCCACGTGCGCGAAGATGCTTTGCAACTATACGGATTTTCCACACGAGCCGGCCTGTCGCTCTTCGAGCGCCTGATCGGCGTGCAGGGCGTCGGGCCGCGCACCGCGCTGGCGCTGCTGTCGGGCATGGACGTCCCCGTGCTCGTGCGGGCCATCGCCGAGGGCGACGAAGCCCGGCTCACAAAGGCCCCCGGGGTCGGCAAAAAGACTGCCGCCCGCATCGTCCTCGACCTCGGCGAACGCATGGCCAAGGAGTCGTTGTCGACGGGTCTGCCGGGTGCT
>JBKJNL010000346.1:0-8806 GCA_046593615.1 Myxococcota bacterium
ATCGGGGGCGATGCCGCTGGGTTCGGCGCAAAAGGCGGCGCCGGCTTCGTCGTCGCAGTCGTCGTCGCCCTGGCAGACCCCACCGAGGTCGACGGCGCCGGCGTAGACGTCGTCGCAGGCAACGGGGCGCACGCCGGGCACGAGGCCGGGCAACAGCAGCAGGGCCGGCGCGCAGGCGTCGGCGGCGTCTTTGACGTCGACGAAGCACGTCTCGGCGGCGGTGGCGTTGAACGTGCGCCGACCGGCGACGACGCCGAGCAGGTCGTCCTGGAACTGCACGAGCAGGCCGCGGTGCACGCCGCGCAGGCAGGCGTCGGCGTCGACAAACAAGTCCGGCTCGAGGATCAACAGGGTCTGCAGGGCGCCCTCGCCGCCGACGAGCAGCTCGGCCATGGCCACGCGATCGATGTCGTCGCCGCAGCAATCCAGCAGGAACCGGCAGGTGTCTTCGGCGACGGTGACGAGGGCGTGGGCTTCGTCGTAGTCGGCGCAGCCTTCTTCGCCGTCGGCGCAGACGTCGGGGCCAGTGGGTCCGCCGTCGAGGGGCTCGTCGCGCGTGACGTAGCAGGCCGTGACGGCCGTGAGGGCCGTGAGGGCCGTGAGGGCCGTGAGGGCCGTGAGCAGGGAGACGCGAACCGCGATCAAAATGTGACCCCGACGCTGCCGCCGATGCGCGTGTTGTGTTGGAACTGGCCAAAGGTGCCCTGCAGGTCGCCCGTGAGCCAAGAGGCCTCGAGGCGAGACGTGACGACGTCAAAGAAGACGAACTGCAGGGCCGGCTGGATCAAGAGGTCGTGGTCGAGCAGCTCTTCGCCGAGGTCGCCCGACAGATCGATCTGCGCAAAGTTGTCGACGATGGTGAGCTCGGCCTTGAAGCCTTCGCCGACGAGGTATTCGGTGCGCGTCAGCAGGGCCAGCGGCAGCGGGTAGCGCAAGCGCGCGATGGGATCACTCGGCAGGGGCGCGCCGGTGAGCGTGAAGGTCCCGGTGGCGTTCACAAAGAAGCGCAGCGAGTGGTCGTCAAAGAAGCGCGGGGTCTCGGTGTCGACGCCGATGACGACGGTGGTGAAGGGGTCTTCGACGTCGGGGTCTCGCTTGGCGGCGAACGTATCGGCGGTGAGAAAGACCACGCCTTCGGCGGAGAAGCGCAGGCTGCCGAGGGTCCACTCGAGGTCGGTGGTGAGGGCCAGGCGCCGCAGCACCTCGGTCTCGACGACGACGTCGATGCTGGGCCGGGGCACGGGCTCCTTGAGGTCGTCGACGTCGGGCGCGCGCAAGGTCGGGAAGCGATCGAACAACCAGGCGCCGCCGACGCTGGCGTCGACGCCGAAGCCCGAGAATCTGACGCGGGCCGCCGGCTGCAGGTTCTCGAGGCCGGGGCCGGGGGCGCCGTTGTCGACGAGGGTGACGTTCACGGGCACGCCCCCGCCGCTCGCGGATGTGGCCTCGAAGCCGTCGAAGCGTCCCTTCACCCAGCGGTTGCGGCCGACGACGTTGCCGGCGCTGTCGATGCGCTCCACGGGCGGCAGGATGTTCAGCTCGGGCACCGGCAAGAGCCACAGCTCAAAGGTGACGGGCTCGAGGCTGTAGCTGGCCTTCAAGTGCCACGTCGGCTGCTTTTCGACGTCGAGGAAGTCGCGGTAGTCGAAGTGGGCCAGGATCTCGGTGGGCGAGACGAGGTCGGTGGTGCCCCAGGCGACGTAGGCCCGGCCGGCGCGCAGCTTCAAGCCGTAGAGGTCGACGTCGGCGTAGGCCTCTTCGGCTTCGAGGCGGGCCCGGGTCGGGTCGGCGAAGTCGCGGCGCACCAGCAGCGCGACGTGGCCCGAGGCTTTGTTGCCGCCGACGTTGGCGCGGATGCCGAGGTCCACCTGTTGCCGTCCGTCGATCTCGTTTTCGTCGCGCGGCGCCTGCAGGTCGGTGGGGTGGAAGAACGACTCGACGCCGAGGCGGCCGCCAAAGGTCGGCGCCAGCGTGTTCAAGAGCGCGTCGACGTTCGACGTCGAGGTGTCGGCGGGGTCGCCGCCCCAGTCGGTGTTGAAGCCGTCTCCTGCGGTGCCGCTGTTGCCCTGGCCGGCAACGATCGCCGCGCCGGGATCGACGGGCACGCTCAAGAGCGCCGGCGGCGGCAGCGCGGCGATGAGCTTCTCGACGAGCTCCTGAGCTTCGGCCGACGAGAACGACGCGCCGCCGCGGCCCTTGCCGGGGGCCACCGCGATCTGCACCTCCGACGTCGCCACCGTCGTGGTCGCCGAGCGATCGACGGCCTGCAGGGTCACCTTGTACGCGTAGCGGGTCTCGGCCTTGATGACCGCCGACAACAAGAAATCGACGTCGAGCTCGTCGGCCACCGGCCCGAGCACGCCGGGGTCGAGCCACTTGCGTCTGGGCAGCTTCTGGCGGCCAGCGGCGTCGGCGAGCTCCTGCGTCGGCGCCACGGTGACGTTGGTGTTCGACAGCAGCGCCGTCTTCAGCAGCTCTTCGATGCGCGGCCCGAGCCCCGTGCGCGTGTCATCGACGGCGCGGACAAAGCAGACGACCCACGGGTCGACCTCGTTGGTCATGCCTGGGGTCGAGGCAGGGCCGGCCGGCGGCGTGGTGCCGGACTGGCCGGCGACCAGAAGCAGGAGGGGAAGCAGCAAGGAGGCGAGCATGTCCCTTTTGACGTCGTCGCAGCCACATCCTGACCGGACGGCGCACCCCTCCCCACATGCAACGACCTGCACCCACGTTTCGCGCTGCCTCACAGGGACAGGTGATCTGCACCTGATCCAAGGTGGGTCACCGGCAACGAACCAGTTGCACGCTCCCGCGTGGAGCCCTGGGTGGTGAATGGCATTGCGCAACGTGTTTCTGATCGTGGTCGCGACGGTGATGGCGGGGCCGGCGTCGTCGGAGGAGGCCCGCTTTCCCGTCGAGCGCTTCCGGCCGGCCATCGACGGCAGCGGCGTCCTCGACGTCGACAGCGGCGACGTCGGCGAGCCGTTTTCGGTCTCGGTGGGTGGCTTCGCCAACTACGCCTTGAACCCGCTCGTGCTCAGAAACGACACCGAGCGCGTCGGCGCCCTCGTCGCCCACCGCGTCGGCCTCGACGTCGTCGGCTCGCTGTCGCTGTTCCACTGGGTGCAGCTCGGCGTCGACATGCCGGTGCTGCTCTTCCAGGCCCGAGACACCGCCGCGATCGGCAACCTCGTGCAGGGCGCCGGCGACCTGCAGGCCGTCGGCCTCGGCGACCTGCGGCTGCTGGCCAAGGTGCGCATCCTGCGGGCCCGCGATCAGGGCATCGACCTGGCGATCATCCCGGCCATCACCGTGCCGAGCGCCTCGCTCACCTCGGCCGACGCCGGCAACTACGTCGGCGAGGGACAGCTGACCTTTGCCCCCGAGGTCGCGATCTCGCGCAGCTTCGTCGACGGGCCGCTGGGTGGCGTGCGCCTGGCCGGCAACGTCGGCGTCCGCCTGCGCCCCGAAGAGCGCAAGGTTGTGAACGTCACCATCGGCCACGAGCTCACCTACCGGGCCGGCGTCTCCTATCGGCTGGGGGGCGCCGGCTCCGAGCTCAGCAAGGCATCGGTGTCGGCGTCGGCGTCGGGCGGCACCTATGCCCTGCAGCCGTTTTCGTCGGGCTTCGAAGAGAACCCGCTCGAGGTGCTGCTCGGCGCCGACTACGACCCGCTGCCCTTCGTGCGCGTCACCGGCGGCGTCGGCAAAGGCATCCTCTCGGGCTTCGGCACCCCAGACTTCCGGGCCTTTGTCGGCGCCCGCTTCATGAGCTTGCCGAGCACCGATCGTGACGGCGACGGCATCGACAACGAAGACGACCAATGCCCCGATGACGCCGAAGACAAAGACGGCTTCAACGACAACGACGGCTGCCCCGACCCCGACAACGACGGCGACGGCATCGCCGACAACGAAGACGGCGCAAACGGCGCCTGCAAAGACGCCGCCGAAGACAAAGACGGCGTCGCCGACGAAGACGGCTGCCCCGAAGACGACGCCGACGGCGACGGCGTGCTCGACGGCCAGGACAAGTGCCCACGCGAGCCCGGCCCTCCCGAAGATCCAACGCAGAACCAGGGCTGCCCCTGGCCCGACCGAGACGGCGACGGCGTCAAAGACGGCGAAGACAAATGCGTCGACGTCCCCGGCCTCGCCGCGCTCGGCGGCTGCCCCGATCGCGACGGCGACGGCGTCATCGACAGCGAAGACCTGTGCCACACGGTGCCGGGTCTGGTGGCCCTCAAGGGCTGCCCCGACAAAGACGGCGACGGCGTGGGCGACCGCGACGACGAGTGCCCCGATCAGAAGGGCTTGAAGGCCCAGAAGGGCTGCCCCGACAAAGACAACGACGGCTTCGTCGACCCCAAAGACAAGTGCCCCGACGAGCCCGAGACCGTGAACAACGTCCAGGACGACGACGGCTGCCCCGACAGCGGCAAGACCTCGGTGCAGCTGACCCGCGAGATGATCGAGATCCTCGACAAGATCTATTTCGACTCCGGCAAGGACACGATCCAGCGGCGCAGCTTCGGCCTGCTCGACCAGATCGCCACCATCATGAAGCAGCACCCCGAGCTCACCCGCGTGCGCATCGAGGGCCACACCGACAGCGACGGCAGCGACGATTCCAACCTCGATCTCTCCGCCCGCCGCGCCGCCAGCGTGAAGCGCGCGCTCGTCGAGCGCGGCGTCGGAGACCAGCGCCTGGACGCCAAGGGCTTCGGTGAGGCGCGGCCGATCACGCCCAACGCCAACAAAAAGGCCAAGGAAAAGAACCGCCGCGTCGAGTTCGTCATCGTCGAGTTCGACGGCGAGCCCGTGGAAGACACCCGCAGCCTGGCGCCCGGCGCCGAGAGGAAGACCCCATGACCCAGAGAACCTCCGGCTTTCCCGTTGTTGTTGCCATCGCCGCCACCGTCGCCTTTGCCGGGCTGTCGGCGCGCGCGCTGCATGCCGAAGGCACGGCCGAGCTCGGCTCGACGGGCCGCGTCGAGCGCACCACGCGCTTGCGCATCGACATCCTGGATGCCGCCACCGAGCGCATCGCCTGGCAGGGCGAAGGTGACCTCGAGGTGCGCACACCAGCCGGCGTGCTCGTGGCCACCTTGAACAGCGGTGAGCGGACCGACTCGCTGGTCAGCGGCGGCGTCGGCGCCTGGCAACTGACGATGTCGGACGATCAAGAAATCGCCGACTGGGACATCGCCGTCGTCGACGAAAACGGCGACGCCGACAACGACGTCGACGGCCGCCTGTTCGCGCTGCAGTGGGACCTGCTCATCGACAGCCGCGCTGCCGACGATGCGCTGAACAACAGCTTTTTTGTGCTGGCCCCCGGCGGCGCCCCCGATCGCGACGCCCTCATCGAGGTCGACTTCGAAGGCTTGAACGGCAACGACCACAAGTTCGCCATGAACAGCAGCGGTGTCGACGGCCGCGTCGACGGCCGCTCCGGGCCCGCCGGCAGCACCTTTACGCCGGAGCTGCCGCTCTATTTGAACGAGCCCGACGTCCGGAAGGGCGGCGTGTTGACGCCGACCCTCAACGGCTTCGGCTTCTCTGGCGCGAGCCCGAGCTGCGACGACCTCGGCCTCGGCGGCACGTTCACCTTCGAGACCAACGTCGTGGGCCGCTACCGCATCGTCTGCGACCTCGACGGCGACGGCAACGCCGACATCACCGACCCCGACGACGTCGTGCTCTCGGGCGGCACCACCATCGGCGACAACTCCGTCACCTGGGACGGCCGCACCAACGCCGGCGTGCCCGTGCCCGAAGGGCGGGTGAAGTGCGAGGCCTTTATCAACAGCGGCGAGCTGCATTTTCTGGGCTTCGACATCGAGACCTCGTTCCCCGGCCTGCGCATCTACGACGTCGCCGAGAACGGCGTCGCCTTTGGTCGCACGCCGCTGCCGATGTTCTGGGACGACTCGCTCTTGACCCGCGCCGACGTGGCGATGCCCAACGGCGACATCGGCGCGATCGCTTCGGGCCCGCTCGGTGTCGAGCCGAACCAGCGGGGCCAGACGCCGGTGCCGAACGAATCGGCCCGCGCCTGGGGCAACTTCGCCGACGACGGCAAGCGCGGCGGCGGCGAGGTCACCGACACCTTTGTCTTCGCCCGCTCCTCCAGCCGGGCCACCATCAACGTCGACGTCGACGAAGACGACGAAGACGGGGAAGACGGCGGGCCCGACGCCGACGGCGACGGCCTGTCCGACGCGTTCGAGGGCTGCGCCGGCACCGACGCCAACGACCGCGACAGCGACGACGACGGCGTCATCGACGGCGCCGAGGGCGACCCCACCGGCGACGTCGACGTCGACGGCGTCAACAACGCCAACGACGCCGACGCCGATGGCGACGGCATCAACGACGGCACCGAAGCCGGCATCACCGTCGCCGACGCCGACACCGACGTCGACGCCGGCTCGTTCGTGCCCGACGCTGATCCGACGACCACCACCGATCCGCGCGACGCCGACAGCGACGACGGCGGGGTCGCCGATGGCGTCGAAGACAGCAACCAGAACGGCGCCGTCGACGCCGGCGAGCGCGATCCGACGGCCGGCCACGGTGGCGACGATGTCCAGCCCGACGCCGACGGCGACGGCATCCCCGACGCCACCGAGGTCGACAGCGGCACCGACCCCGCCGACGCCGACAGCGACGGCGACGGCATCCCCGACGGCGTCGAAGACGGCGACGGCGACGGCGTCGTCGATGTTGGTGAAACAGACCCGACCGACCCCGACACCGACGACGACGGCGTGTGCGACGGCGGCGTCGTCTCCATCGCCGGCGTGTGCGACGGATCGGGCGGCGCCGACGGCGACGGCGACGGCATTGCTGACGCCGACGACAACTGCCCCGCCGATGCCAACGCCGATCAAAGCGACGGCGACAGCGACGGCATCGGCGACGTCTGCGACGACTTCACCGACGCCGACGACGACGGCTACGACGACTCCCTGTTCGTGCAGGGCGGCGGCATCAGCTCGTGCGCCGCCAGCGGTCCCGGTGCTGCGGGAGCGCCGCTCTGGGCCCTGCTCTTTGCGGGGCTCATGCTGTCCGTCGTGCGTCGTCGTGCGTCGTCGTGTTTCGTCGCGGTGCCGCCGACGCGCTGAAGCACAGGCCGCGCGCAACGCAGTAGGTTTGGGGCGTGACCGCCGAACGGACCGTGATGTTTGCGCTGCCCGGCCAACGGGCGGTGCTGGCGTGCGTCGGTGGCCGCTTCGCCGGCAAGACCTTTGCGCTGTCGGCGGGCACGTTCACCATCGGCCGCAGCCCCGAGTGCACGCTGTGCCTCGCCGACGACCACGGCAGCAGTCGCGTGCACAGCAAGATCTGGCTCGAGGGCGACAGCTGGTTCGTCGCCGACAACGACAGCCGCAACGGCACGCTTGTGAACGGCAAGGCCACGCGCCGCGCCGAGCTCGACGAAGGCGACGTCGTCACCGTCTCGACCTGCCAGCTGCGCTTCACGCTCTCGCAAGATCCGGCCGCGTCGGCGCACGACCAGCACGACGGCTACAGCGACGCCGAGCTCGACGAGGCAAAGGCCCAGCGGACGACGTCGACGTCGGCGCCGCGCCACGGATCTCCCGCTCCCGCGATCCGTCCCGCGCCGCCGCCGACGGTGGCCACCCGCCGCCCGGTGGTCGAGCGGCAGCGGTTCGAGACGACGCCGCCGTCGCACGGTGAGGGGCGTGAGACGCCCACCATCGCCCAGATGAAAGCGCCGGCGGCCAGCAAGCCGACGTCGCCGGGAGTCATCGTCGCGGCCATCACCGGCGGCGTCATCTGCGCCGGCCTGCTGCTGGTCGGCATCGCCGTCGTCGTCATCAAGACGCGCGACCCGCCGCTGCGGGTGGCGGTCGTGCAGCCTGCCGTCGTGACGCCGTCGCCGGCGACGCCGGCACCTGAGCCAACGCCGACGGCGGAGCCAGCGCTGACACCCGAGCCGACGCCGACCGCCGGGCCAACGCCGGAGCCGCCGCCGACCGCCGGGCCGCCGGTCGCGGCGGAGACATCGCCAGACCCGAGCTCCGATCGCCGCGATCGCCAACGTCGCCGCAAGCCGGTCGTCGTCGAGAGAGCGCCCGAGCAGTCGGCCGAGAAGCCGCCGGAACGCGCGCCCGATTCGCCGGCCGGCGCCGACTGGATCGCCGCCACCGTCGACACCGGCGCCGTCGACGTCGTGCGCAGCAAGAGCAAGGGCACCGTGGCCACGGTGCTCGCCCGAGACGGCGACAGCGTCTCGGCCGGCCAGACCGTCGTCACCTTTGCCGGCGGCGTTGAAGGACCGACCAACGTGCTGGCCTCGGCCGCGGGGCGCCTCGATGGTCTCAAGATCAAGCCCGGCGACGGCGTCGCAAAAGGCGTGATGCTCTTTCGCCTGCTCGACCAGAACGCCGGTGGCCTGGTGCGCGCGGTGTTGCCGCCGGCCATCGTCGCCCGGGCCCGCGTCGGCGCTTCGGTCGAGCTCAAGAGAAAGAAGGGTGGCACCAGCGGCGGCCGCATCGTGCGCGTCAGCGGCGCCGCCATCGTCGTCGACCCCGGCGACGTCGGCGCCGCCCAGGTCGAGGCTGTGCGCGTCCCCTGATTGCTTCTCCGCGTCGCGCCGCCCGCGCGGTGAAGCGACGCGGGCGGGGTGCTGGTTCAATTGTTGCGGGGGCGATCGAGGCTGCCCATAGTCGGCGCAGCGGGGGGACGAGTGATGCGCGGGGCCCGTGTTGATTTCCAGGCGCTGCTTGCTGGTGTGCTCGTGGGGACGCTCCCCTCATCGGCATCGGCATCGGCATCG
>JBKJNL010000353.1:0-3931 GCA_046593615.1 Myxococcota bacterium
CGCTGTCCGCCGCCGAAGGGCAGGTAGGCCAGCGGGTGTCGGTCGGCGGAGCGCTCGGGAAAGAAGCGCTCGGGGTCGAAGGTCTCGGGGTCGGTCCAGAAGCGCGGGTCTCTGTGCACGGCGTGGACACCGAGGAACACCGTCGTCTGGCCCGGCACATGGAAGCCGCCGATGACGTCGTCGTCGATGGTGTCGCGCGACATCACCCAGTTCTGCGGATAGAGCCGCATCGACTCTTCGAAGACCGCGCTGCACAGGCGCAGGCGCTGCAGGTGCTCGAAGCGCGGGGCGCCGTCGCCAATGACGTCGACGGCCTCGGCGCGCACGCGGTCTTCGACGTCTTTGTGCTGGCCCAACAGGTAAAAGGCCCAGGCCAGGCCGTTGGCCGACGTCTCGCTTCCGCCGAGAAAGATCGTGATGACCTCGTCGCGCAGCTGCTGGTTGCCCATCGCCTGGCCGGTCTCGGGGTCGGTCGCGTGCAACAGCATCGACAGCAGGTCGGGCCGGTCTTCGGCGGAGCGACGTCGCTCTTCGATGACGGCAAAGACGACGCTGTCGAGCCTGGCCTTTGCCTTCTGGAACCGCAGGTTGCTCGGCAGCGGCAGCGAGTCGGGGATGTCGAGCGGCGACAGCACCCGCGCGGTGGTGTGCTCGAGGGCGACCTGAAAGGCCTCGGTGAAGCCGCTGACGTCGGTGGTGACGGCGCCGCCGAACAGCGTCGCCTGCAACACCTCGAGGGTCATGCGCATCAGCTCGGCGGCGAGGTCGACGGGCTGTCCGCTGCTGGCGTGGACGTCGAGGCGATCGACGGTCTTGCCGATGGTCGCGGCGATGGTGGCGCTGATGCCTTGCAGGGCCTCCTTGTGAAACGAGGGCTGCATCAGCCGTCGTTGACGTCGCCACAGCTCGCCTTCGCTGGTGGCCAGCCCATCGCCCAGGTACGAGCGCGTCTTTTCCCAGGTGCGCCCCTTCGAGTAGCGGCCGGGCTGCTCGACGAGGACGTGGCGGATGAGGTCGGGGTGCGTGACCAGGTAGGCCACGCGCGGCCCGAGCGGCACGCGGATGAGGTCACCGTGCAGGCGCGCGTAGTGGCCGAGGGCTTCGAGCGGGTTCTTCAGCACGCGAGGCAGCACGCCCAGCAGCGGCCAGCCGCGGGGCCCGGGTGCGGGTGCCCCGCGAGCAGCGGGGGCGGGTGCACCGCGAGGATCAGGGGCAGGTGTCGTCGTCGCGCTCATCCGAAACGCTAGCCCGCGCGCCGCGCGGCCCGCCAGCGAAGCGGGCCGTCACGACCCTGATGCAGGCCGCCTCAAGTCAGCACACCCCGGTTGGTGCGCTGGAGCTGGGCCCGCGCGCAGCCGCTTTCGTCTTTGTCGTCGCGCTGCCGCACGAACACCGGCTGGAACAGCTGCTCGTCGTCGGTGGCGTAGAGATAGCGGACCTCACACACCGGCCGCTCGCCCCGCGCGAGGGCCGCATCGAGCAGCTTGCGGCTCGCGTTGGTGGTGCCGGCAAACACCTTGCCGCAGACGAAGCGCGCGGCGCCGTCGACGACGACCATGGTGTAGGCGTTGCCGGAATTCTCGCTGATGACGACGTCGCAGCTCTTGATGAGCTTGTGCTTGCGCTGGCTGCCGCCCGAGGCCGGCCGCCCCGCCTGGTACGGCGCGTCGGCGTCTTTGAAGACGATGCCTTCGGCGCCGGCGGCCACGAGGTCTTCGTAGAGCTTGCGCTTGTCGGCCGCGGTGCGGGCCACGCGCAGCACCTGCACCTCGCCGCTCAAGCCCGGCGACAGCTCGTCGTCGAGCAGCTGCCACCGCTGCAGCGCGCCCAGTCCTTCGACGTTGCGATCGCCGACCCGCAAGACATCGAAGAGCCAGTAGCCGTTGCCGACGACCTCGCCGTCGACGACGGTGCCGACGGGCAGCGACTCGAGGCCCGACAACAGCGCGGCGCTGCAGTGGTCGGTCTCCTGTCCTTCGCGGTTGGTGGCCAGCACGCGCTGCGTCTGCACCGTGCACAACACGCGAAAGCCATCGAGCTTCTGCTGGGCGATGACGCCGTCGTCGTCGAGGAAACGCGCGAGCTCGTCGTCGTCGATGGGGTTCAACAGCTGGGCCTTTGGTCCGACCGTGGGTCGCTTCTTTGTGCCCGACTTGCTGCCCGAGCCCTCTCCGTCGGGCGGGGCCACGGCGGCGGGTGCTGTGCCGTCGACGATGGCCTGGTAGCCCTTGTTGAGCTTCTCGCGCAGCAGCTTGTCAAAGGTCGACAGCGCTTTTGGCCGCGCCACGCGCACCGCTTTGCTGCCTTCGTTCTGCTTGCTGCCCCGCCGGCCCCACTGCACAGAGACCGAGCAGCTGCCGTCGTCGTGGGCGATCAAGGTCGCCTGGTAGAGCTTGTCGGAGCTGCCCTCCTGGAAGAACAGCGCGGTGGTCTTCTCGACGGTGTCGGCCATGCCCGATGGTTCGCCGGATCGCGCGCGGCCTGCAAGCAAGCGCCGGCGCCGGCGGCAGTCATTGGGCGCGCAAGAAGTCGGCGAGGCCGTCGAGGTCGTCGGTGTTGATGAAGTCGACGCCGTGGTCGAGCTGGAATTGCCAGGCGGCCTCGGTGTCGGGAGCGCCGAACAGCCGCACCTGCCGGCCCAGCAGGTGGGCCCGCTCGACGACGCAGCCGCATTGGCGCGACAGGCCGTCGGGGGGCGGGCCCTCGCCGTCCCACGAGCCGATGTACGACGAGAACGACAGCGCCGCGGCCACGACTGTTCCTTCGTCGCCGTCGCGCAACGACAGCGCGTTGTCGTCGCGGGCAAAGGGGCGGGGCACGTCGGTGTCGTCGATCAGCTGCTCTTTGCTGCCGTCGTCGCCGGTGAGGATGACGGTGACGCCGCCGGCGTCGATGACGCCGACGTCGTCGAAGCGGGTGAGCCAGGGCAGGGGCGCGAGCAGCTTTTGCAGGCCCTCGCGCAGCCCGGCGGTGCCGTCTTTGAGGTCGAGCCACAGGGTAAAGGCGGCGCCGTCGTCGTGGACGCTGTCTTGCTGCTGGAGGATCGCGTCGAGGGGCTCGAGATAGAGCTTTTGCAAGGTGCACTTCTGCGAGCCGGCGTCGTGGGAGACGACGACGCTGCCGTCGCGGAACCAGACGTCGGCCTCGACGCTGGCGAAGCCCGCGGCGAGGGCGTCGTCGAGGGGGTGCTCGTGCTCGTAGTCGTTGTGGGCGTGGGCAAAGCCCAGGGCGCCGTTTTGCAACGAGTGACGCAGGGGGGCGATCGTCGGCTCGGTGCCGGCGGGGCACAGCTCCGGCGGCGCGCAGCCGGTGCCGCCAGCCAACAGGCCGGCCAGCACGACAGCCAACGAGCCAGTCAGGTTGACGACGACGCCGGCGGGGGCGGAAGCGGCGAGCACGGCGGTGCAGCGCGCGGGGTGCAGGGAATGGCGCATGGCGAGAGCCTACCCTCGACGGCGCCGTCGACGTCCGGCAGGATGCCCGCAATCAGCAGCACCCGCGCAGCAGCAGAGGAGCGGTGGTGGACGACAGCCTGCAGAAGCTCCTCGACGACGGCGTCATCGACGACGTGCGCACCCGGCTCATGAGCGGCAAGGAAGCCTCGGTCTACATCGTCGAGCGCAAGGGCGAGCTCGTCGCGGCCAAGGTCTACAAGTCGCGCGAGCAGCGCACGTTCAAGGCGACCGCCAGCTACACCGAGGGTCGAAACCAGACCCGCAACACGCGCGACAAGCGCGCGATGGGCAAGCGCACGGCGTGGGGCAAAGAGCTCATCGAGAGCTCGTGGCGCGACATGGAGTACGCGGCCCTCACCGAGGCCTTCCAGGCTGGCGTGCGGGTGCCCGAGCCCTATCTGCTCTACGACGACGTGTTGTTGATGCAGCTGCTGGTCGACGAGCAGGGGGCGCCGGCGCCGCGGCTGGCCGACTTC
>JBKJNL010000135.1:0-2707 GCA_046593615.1 Myxococcota bacterium
CGGAAATGCGCGCGCATCGAGCCGTCCGGCGTGCAGGTCAGGCCGCTGCCGGTGTAGCCGATGAGGCACGTACACAGCTGCGCGGCGTCGACGTCGCAGACCGCGGTGTTGGCGCAGCCGCCGTTGTCGACGAGGCAGGCGTCGCCTTCGCCCTCGCCCTCGCCCTCGCCGTTGCCTTCCCCTTCGCCTTCACCCGCCGCTGGCGGCGCGACCCCAACGCACTCGTTGAAGGTCGTGCTCTGCGGGTCGAGGTCGCACCGCTCGTTGTCGCGGCACTGCGCGTCTTCGCCACAAGCCCTCGTGATGCACGCCGATCCCTGGGCAAAGACGACGACGAATCCCAACAGTAAGAATGTCGCGAACATCGGTGCACGCATCGTCACTCCCACGTCACTCCCACGTCACTCCCCACGTCACTCCCACGTCGCCAGGGCGAACACCGTACCCCCGGCGATGACGCCGAGGCCGAGGCACCCCACGAGCGCGGCGATGCCGAAGCGATCGACGGCGTCGTCTTTGGCCTGCGCTGTCGGCCCGTTCTCGGCGAGGGTGCGCGCGCTCTTGATGATGATCCAGGCCTCGGCGCCGACAGCGGCACCAACGCCCGCGGTGACGAGCCCGAGACCTGCCACGCTCGCGCCCGCGATGCCGAGCACCGGCGGGCCATGCGGGGGGGCGATGGGGGCCACGAGCCGATTCACGGTGCTCTCCACTTCGCGCGCGAGCGCGTCGGTGTCCCGTGTCTGGAGCGACTCGCGCGCCACGGCCACCTGCCGGTGCGCGTCGAGCAACGTGAGATTGACCGTGGTGAGGCCGTTCAACACCACGACGGTCCCGTACACGGTGAAATCGGCACCGAGCGCGTTGGCGATCTCGATCATGCAGGATTCGTCGCCGCAGCCGACGGCTTGCTTCATCGCCTCGACGTTGAGCTCGTGCTGGATGTCGGCCACGGTGACGACGTCCAGGCCCTCTTTCGAGATGCGCTGGGCGAGCTCGTCCTGCACGAGGACCCTCATCGCCTCTGACGCACCTTCGCTCGTCAGGTCGAGCACCAGGACGCGCGGGGGCGGTGCCGATGCGGTGACGAGGACAAAGGCGAGAGTCAGGGCGATCACGAACGCATCATAAGGTTGGCGCGTACTTCCGGAGGGTCTGTTGCAGACCCTCCCGCGGTGACCGGCGAGCGGTGGGCGGGAGAGGCAGGAGCGCGCACCCTGACAGGCTGCCGGCCGGATCAGGCCCTTGCGCAGGGCGCCGCACAGCGCTGGCAGGGGGATCTACATCCGGACTGCGGTCTGTGTCGTAGGTCATGGATGATTGACTCTGATCCCACGCTCGGCCGGGTCATCGGCGGCCGCTACCAGGTGACGGCCCGCATCGGGCGCGGTGGCATGGGCGCCGTCTACGTCGCCCGGCAACACAACCTCGATCGCGATGTGGCGCTCAAGCTGATTCGCGTCGACCTCGCCTACGACCCCGAGGTCGTCGCCCGCTTCGAGCGCGAGGCCCGGGCCGTCGCGCGCCTGCAGCACCCGCACATCGTCGTCGTGCACGACTTCGGCGCCGACGAGGGCTCGCTCTTTCTCGCGATGGAGCGCCTCGTCGGCACTCCGTTGGGCGAGCGGCTGCGCAACCACGGGCCGGTGCCCCTGCCGAGCGCCCTGCGCATCACCCGCGACGTCGCCGCCGCCCTCGTCTGCGCCCACAGCAACGGCGTCGTCCACCGCGACCTCAAGCCCGACAACATCATGCTCGTCACCACCGACGACAGAGACGACCACGCCAAGGTCCTCGACTTCGGCATCGCCAAGATCGCCGGCGGCAGCGACCCCGCGGTGACGACGTCGCGCATGGTGTTGGGCACGCCGGGCTACGTGGCGCCCGAGGTCATCATGAACGGCATGAGCGACGATCCGCGGGCCGACCTCTATGCCGTCGGCGTCATCCTGTTCCAGATGCTCGCCGGCCACGCGCCCTTCTTTTCGGCGACATCGGCCGGCGCGACCCTCGTCGCCCAGGCCAATCAACCCTGCCCGCGGCTCGAGACCGTCGCGCCCCAGGTGCCCCTGGCCATCTGTGACCTCGTCGCCCGGCTGACCGCGCGCAACCCCGACGAGCGGCCCTCGTCGGCAAAGGAGCTGCTCGACCTGCTCGACCGCGTGCTCGGTCGCACCGGCAGCGGACTCTTGCGCCTCGAGCTGCCGGTGAATTCTTCGACGCTGTCGTTCACGACAGCGCCGCTGTTGTCGACGCCGACTTCGACGACGACTTCGACGCCGACTTCGACGCAGTCGTTCTCGTTGTTGGCCGGTGGTGTCGTGTTCGCCGAGCAGCCGCGTGTGCGTCGCCGCTGGCCGGCGCTCGTGGCCGCGGCGGCCGTCGTCGGCGTGCTGGGCGTCGCCACCAGCGTGATCGCGATGCAGGCGCCGAGGCCCATGCCCACGACCGTGACGAGGGCGACGGCGACGGCGACGACGACGCCTGCGCCTGACCCTGCGCCGGTGGCGACGCCTGGGCCGGCTGTGAGGCTCGCGCCGGTTGCGACGCCTGCGCCCGTGGTGGTCGCCGCTGCGGTGGCAGACGATGAAGAAGCGAACGAGTCGGAGCCGGTGGCAGAGGCGAAGCCGACGACGACGCCGACGACGAAGTCGAAGCCGACGACGAAGTCGACGCCGGCGACGAAGCCGACGCCGGCGACGAAGCT